>DASXMC010000113.1:0-12118 GCA_036495885.1 Allostellaceae bacterium
GTCGACGTCGTGCTCAATTCGCTGGCTGGCGACGCCATGCTGGCCAGCATTAAGTGCTTGAAGCCGTTTGGCCGGTTCGTGGAGCTGGGCAAGCGCGACTATGTGCTTAACACCGCGATGGGTCTGCGGCCATTCCGTCGCAATCTGACGTATTACGGCGTCGATCTCGATCAGCTGCTCGCGGCCAACCTGCCCCTGGCGAACCGGCTGATGGGCGATCTGGTCCGGCATTTCGAGAATGGCGAACTCTGTCCGCTGCCATACCGGGCCTTTGCGTGGCATGAGGCGGGCGAGGCCTTCCAGCTGATGCAGGCGGCCGGCCATGTGGGCAAGCTGATCATCCGACCGGCGGAGCACCCGACTGCGACTACTATGGCGCGAAAGCTCTTCCAGCCCAGACCGGGCGTCCATCTCGTCGTCGGCGGCGCCGGTGGTTTCGGGTTCGAGACGGCGGCCTGGCTGGCCGAAAAAGGCGCCGAAGCCGTCGTCGTCGCCTCGCGTCGGGGCCAAATCGAGCCGCATCTTCAAGCGCGAGCCGAGGCGATCCGCGCGAAAGGCACGAAACTGATCGTCGAGGTTCTCGATGCGACCAGCGCCGCCGCCGTCAATGCTCTGATTACAAAGCTGGTCCGCACCTACGGACGGGTTGCCGGCGTTATCCACACCGCCATGGTCTTGGATGACGGGTTGATCGCCGGGCTGGAGCCGGCGCGGACCCGCGCCGTACTCGCGCCGAAGATGGATGGCGCGACCAATCTCGATCGCGCCACCAATCTTAATTGTGCGACAGAGGCGGGACCCCTCGACTATTTCGTCGTCTATTCCTCCGCGACGACGATGATCGGCAATCCCGGTCAGGCGGCCTATGTCGCGGCTAACGGTTATCTGCAAGGCTTGATGCGCCGCCGCCGAGCGGACGGGCTGCCGGGGCTCGCCGTCGCTTGGGGTGCTATCGCCGATGTCGGTGTTTTAGCGCGCAACCTTGATGTCGCGGTCAAGCTGGAGCGGATCAGCGGCATTGTCCCCATGCGCGCTGATGAGGCGTTGTCCCATCTGGATATATTGCTGGCCCGGCCGTCGATCTGCCCACCGACGGTCTATTGCGCCATGTTCCGTCCAGGTGCGGCGCTGCAGGGGCTTAAGCTCCTGGAGACCCCTGCCTTCGTGCGCCTATTTGCTGACGCCGAGGGGTCCGATCAGGAGGTTGGCATCGACCTTGCTATGCAGATTGCCGGCAAGAGCGAAATAAAGGCGCGGGCGATCATCGCAAGACTGGTCGCGTCGGAGGTGGCGCGAATCCTGAGGCTGTCGGCCGAAGAAATCGATGTTGCCCGCCCCCTCGATGAGCTTGGGATGGATTCCTTGATGAGTCTCGAGCTGCGGATGAGTATCGAGAAGCGCTTCGGGATCGAGTTGCCGATCGTCGCCATCAGCTCCGGCATCAATGTGAACGACCTCGCCGGCCGACTGTTTGCCGGCCTGGGCACCGGCGCGACAGTCGCGCCGGTGGGCGACGCCGAAATGCGGCTGATCATGCAGCACGGGTCGAGCGATGTCGGGCTGAGCGACCTGATGGCCGTCACCGACGCAATCGAGACACGCCGTGGTGCGGTGGTGCTGCGGTGACTGATGAAACCAATCGCGGTCGGTTGAGCCGGGGCGTCAAGGCGGCCCTGCTGGATGCCATGCGCAAAGCGCCAGGCGGCGACAGGCCGGCCCATGGTTCGGTCGTCGCCCGCGCAAGCCGGCACGATATGTCGTTCGAAAGCCTGCCGGCCTATCAGCAGATGCAGACCCAGCGTGCGCTGGCCGACGCCCTAAAGATCGGCTTTCCGTTCTATCGCGTCCATGATGCTCGCGCGGGAGCGCGTAGCGTCATCAACGGCAAACCGGTAGTGAATTTCGCCTCCTATGATTACCTCGGGTTCAACGGCCGTCCTGAGATCACCAAGGCGGTAGTCGAAGCGGCCGAGACTTGGGGAACTAGCGTGTCCGCCAGCCGGATCACGGCGGGCGAGCGGAGCTTTCATCGCGATCTCGAGCGCGCCATCGCCGACATTTACGATGCGGAGGATTCGCTCGTTTTTGTCAGCGGCCACGCGACCGCCATCTCGACGATTGCCGCCCTGCTGGGGCCAAAGGACCTCATCCTGCATGATTCGCTGATCCATAACTGCGTCGTCGTCGGGGCGCAGCTCTGCGGAGCGACGCGGCGGGCTTTTCCGCACAACGACACGAAGGCGCTGAGCGAGGTCCTCGCCGCGACGCGCGACCGCTTTGACCGGGTGCTGATCGTGTCGGAGGGGCTGTATTCCATGGATGGCGACGGGCCGGATCTCGCCCGGCTGACCGACATTAAGGAACAGTTCGATTGCTGGCTGATGGTCGATGACGCCCATGCATTGGGCATCCTCGGCAAGACCGGCAGGGGCCTTTTCGAAATGGCCGGTGTCGATCCGAAACGGGTCGATATTTGGTTCGGAACGTTGTCCAAAACCCTGGTCAGTTGCGGCGGCTATGTCGCGGGCAATCGCGCATTGGTGGATTACTTGAAGTTGGCGGCGCCCGGCATGGTATATAGTGTAGGGTTGTCGGCCCCCGCTGCGGTCGCGGCGTTGACGGCCATCGAGCTGATGCGGCGCGAGCCGGAGCGGGTCGCCCGGCTGCAGACGAACGGCCAGCTCTTCCTGCGCAAGGCGCGGGAGGCCGGGCTCGATGTCGGGACCAGCTGGGGCTATGCCGTGACACCGGTCATTCTGGGCGACTCACTCCGCACCGTCCGCTTGGCCGAGCGATTGCTCGATCGGGGCTATAACGTATTTCCCATAGTACCGCCGGGTGTACCTGAGAGATCGGCGCGTCTGCGCTTCTTCATTTCCTCGGAGCATACCAGCGAGAATATCGAAGGCGCTGTCGCGGCAACACGGGAAGAACTGACAAAGCTTGAGCGCGAGGGGATTTCTTTGAGCAAGATGGCCAAGCTGATCACGGCCGCGGTGAAATCCTAGGTCCTCGGTCTGATCGGTTGATTTGAAAGGTCCTTTGGTGTGACCTTCAGCAATATCGTCATCACCGGGGCTTCGAGCGGAATCGGCGCGGCTCTCGCAAAATATTATGCGCGCCCCGGCATCTCCCTGGGACTGATCGGGCGCGATCCGGCACGCCTAAATGCGGTCGCCGGCCAAGTGCGAGCGGCGGGCGCAATGGTCGAGGGAGGGTTGTTCGATCTGCGTGACCGGGCCGCCCTCTTAAACTTCCTGACTGGTTTCGACAGGACCAACCCGATCGATCTGCTGATCGCCAATGCCGGTGTGCTAGATGGCCGGCATGCCGACGGCTCGATCGAGCACGCCGATATGGCGCGGCGAGTGATCGAGATCAATCTGCTGGGTGCGGTCGATACGCTGCACGCCGTACTGCCGGCTATGCGCACTCGTAGGTGGGGCCATATCGTATTGGTCAGCTCGCTGGCGGCTTTATCGCCGTTGCCCGACGCGCCGGGTTATAGCGCCAGCAAGGCCGGGCTCTTGGCCTATGGACAAGCGATGCGTGCGGCTGTAGCGCTGGACAATGTGCGTGTCACCGTGGTGTGCCCCGGCTATGTCACCAGCGCGATGACTGATACCCATATCGGTGACCACCCGCTGAAAATCAGCGCCGAGAAAGCCGCACAGCTGATCGGCGCGGGGATTATCCGTAACCGGGCGGTGATAGGCTTTCCCCTGCCGCTCTATCTGCTGGCGCTGATTTCTCCCCTTTTTCCGGAATTCGTCACCCGGCTCGCTACCAAGGGCATCCGTTTCCACGTAACGCCGCGCGACTGAGCGGAAACCAGTGAGCGGCCAGGCGGTCCTTGCGCGAGGGCTTGTTGCCTACGTCAGGGATGTATGTGCAACGGGGCAATGCCCTGAAAACGATCGGATATGTGCGAACCTCGACCCTCGAACAGGATGCCGGGCTGCATGTTCAGGTCCGCGCACTGTGATCGGACTTAAAATCTGCTTCCCATCTGGGAGTGCAGGTTCGAGGCCCGCCATCCGCACCAAACGATAGCCGGTACGGCGGCGGTACCCGGCTTGAGGCAGCGCCGCAGCTTGCAGGACCCCAGCCGCTCGGTCAGGCCGGGGTCTCGAAATAATAGGCGAGCGCCAACAACAGGTAGACGCCGATCAAGAGCAGACCCTCGAACCACGTCGTCTCGCCGTCACCCGAGACCGATCTGACGATGAACGCCGCCCCCGCAATCGCAAAGAGATCGAGCGGGCTGGCGAATACAAGGTTCATCGGGTGGCCGATGGCCCACGAACTCAGAACCAGCACCGGCGCCACGACAAGAGCGATTTGGATCGCCGAGCCGAGGCACATGCTGAAAACAATGTCCATGTTGTCCTGGCGGGCAAAAACCACCGCGGCAAAGAGGTCGGCCGCGGTGCCGACCAGCGCCAGCACCACGACCCCAATAAAGACGGGTGACAACCCTAATTCGATCGAGGTGGCTGCAAGCGCGCCCGAAGCCAGCTCAGCTTCGAGAGCGATGACACCCGTCCCCGCAGTCATCACCATCAACGCGCGGGCCAAGCTCCACTTGGCCGCTCCACGCGGCGCATCGCCGGCAAACATGTCGCGATGGGTGACGAGAGTGTAGACCAGGTTGGCGGCATAGAGCAGCAGCAAAACCACCGAGACGCCGAGGCTCAGACGCTCATCGGTCAGCGAAATGTTCGCCCCGGGCGCGGCCGCGCGCTGGGTCAAATCGAATATCGCGGGAAGCAATATGGCGACGACGACCAAGAACAGCAGGGTCGAGAGCAAGCCAGCGTTTGCCTGATTAAAAGTTTGCCGGGGCCGCCCGATCCCGCCCACCAACGCGGAGATGCCCAAAAACAACAGGGTCGTGCCGATGATCGAGCCGGTGATCTGCGCCTGGACCACTCGGATTTGTGCCTGTCGCAGGATAAAGAGGGCGAGCACCAGCTCAGCAGTGTTGCCGAAACTGACGTTGAGCAAGCCGCCGATCGTGCTGCCGGCGCGTTGGGCGAGCTGCTCGGTGGCGCGGCGGATCCAGTCGGCGAGAACGGCAATTGCGAGGATGCTGGTGAAAAAGACCCAAACTGGTTGAGCTTTTAAGAGATAGCGGACCGTGAGCGATAACGGAACAAGCAAGAGCGGAGTGTAGGCGACCACCATCGCGGCAATCGGGCGAGGGCTCGCCGGCGCAATCTTAACCGAAGGTTCGCCCAGGGTTATTCTCCGTCGCTTGCTCGCGTTGGCCCGCTGCGGGGATATCCGTGCAACGGGGGCCGGCCGAGCCCAGCCCGCGCCGCGCGAGCTCCTCACCTGGTTTTGGCGCCGGCGGGCTCCTCCCAACGGCGCGGCAGCTCGGCTGCATACCACGCAAGGGGCACTGCGATAACCGGCTGATTGCCGCGTATGATTTGGACACCCGTGAGGACAAACAGACCAAACATGACGAGAATGCTCAGGTCCAGCTGCCACGCCGTTGTGCGTTGGATCACCGCGTTATGTTGCTGCGGTCTTGTTTGCGTTCAGGTTTAAGGGGCGTGGCTGTCAAGTCCGATTCCGCGTCAGATTGAGCCCGCGATGGCGGCGTAGACGGCGACAGCGCCGGTCAGCAAAAAAGCCGACGCAACAATGGCCGCATAGACGCCCTTGAGGCGCAGCGGCTCAGGCAGGGACGCGCGGGCCAGCCGGTACAAAAAACCCAGGAGCACCGGCAGCAGCAGCGCATTCAGCACTCCGGCGGCGACCGACAAGCGTATGAGATCTACGCCCGAGGCGACAACGGCGCCGCCGGCGGCCAGCATCAGGGTCAGCGCGCCATAAAACCAAGGCGCCTCTCTCGGATGGTGCTCCAGCGAGTGCTGCACGCCGAGCACCTCGCCGATCGTCCAGGACAGCGTCAGGCAGACCACGATCGTCGCGACCAAGGCGCTGCCCGAGAGCCCGACAACAAAGATCAGATGTCCAGTGACGGTGCCCAACGTCGCGGTAAACGCAGTCTCGATCTCGGCTATACTGTCGAGAGGATGGCCACGCCCGAGCTTCGCGGCGGCGGCGATCAACAGTGCCGAAGTGATCGTCTGGCAGAGGATCACGCCAACCAGCGTTTCGAACCGTGCGCCGCGCACCTGGTGCGGGCCGAGACCTTTGTCGACGGTGGCCGATTGCTGAAACAACAAGGTCCAAGGAATGATGCTGGTGCCGAGATTGGCCGCGAGCAGATAAAGATAACCGCGGTTGCTTAGCGGCAACTGGGTTGCCTGCCGCAAAATCGGCGCCAGCCCCGGTGCCGCTCGCCACGCCATAATCAAAAAAGCCAGCTCGAACAATCCGACCAGCAATGCGATGCGTTGCACCGACCGGTAAGATCCGGTCAACACCATCAGGATCAGGGCGCTAACGGTGATCGTCATGGTCAGCCAAACCGGCGCTCCCAGCGCCTGACCGGCGCCAGCGAGACCGCTCAACTGGCTGACGAGCGCGCCCGAGCAACTGACGGCCAGGATAGCCAGCAATGAGCCGGCAGGAAGTTTGCCAAACCGCTGCAAGACCAGTTCGCCGGCACCACGCCGAGTGCCGAGCCCGAGCCGCAGCGCCAATTCCTGGGCGATGAACATAAACGGGATCAGCATCAAATTGGGCAGCAGCAATCGATAGCCCCATTGCGCCCCGCTTTGGGCGACAGTGATGACACTGCCGGCATCGGTGTCGGCAAGCATCGCGATCAGGCCGGGACCGGCAACAAGAGCCAGCCGGCGCAATAAGAGCGCCCATCTCAGGCCGTTTTCGTCGACCCCGCGGGCCGTCGACAAATCGTTCGAACCGCTCGCCATGAATTCCTCAAGATACGCCGACGGGCATAGGAATTCCCGGCTCGGCCCTGTGCAAGTACCGAGTTTGCCAACAGTTATGTCGGCCAACGCGAGCCGGCATCGCCGCCGGCTCACCCGCGTCAAACCGCGCTGGCAGCGTTTGCCTGGCGATCCGGCACTTTCCGATTGAGAAAAGTCAGATTGGCTGGCGACGTCGGACTAAGGCAGCCTAACCACCCGGAGCAGCAAGCGGTTCATCGATCGATGCAGCAATTCTTGAATTTCTTGCCGCTGCCGCACGGACAAGGATCATTGCGGCCGACCGCGCGCAGCGGATTGCGATAGGGCTCGCTCGCCTCGAATTGAGGATCAGCCACCTCCGCGTCCGCCTCTCGGTTTACCAATGTTCGGCGCTGAAGCCGTACCAGTCCGCCAGCTCCTCGATCGTATCGCCGAAAAGGGTGAATTCGTCATCTCCGGGGCGGCGCGGCTCGCCGGGCCGTTTGATCCCCCAATCGAGATCTTTTTCGAAATCCTTGAACCCGAGCCAATAGCGATCGATCAACCCGCGGTCAAAAGCTCTTTTCACAACGCTTTTGAGCTCACCGAGCCCGAGCATCGCGATGGCGCTCTGCCAGCCTTGCCAGACATAGCATCGCGCCTGGGGCTGCAATTCCATAAAGGCCTCTTGCAGAAAACGTGCGACCCCTTTCGGGTCGAGCTCGCCGGCCAGCACCGCCATTGCCAAGGTTTCGCACATACGAGAACGGACAAACTCTTCGGCGTCGGAATCGCAAATGATCTCGTATAGCGGCTGCGGATCGCCATCGAACACCGCTGCCATAACCCGGTGGGTCGTGGTCGTGATCGCGTCGCCGAGGATTGCGTCCAATTCGGCGGCCGGAGCGCGCAACAGGCGCGCCAGCGGCCGGTAAGCCGCCTTTTCCCGCCATTCGCCAAAAAGGTGGAAAATAAAAAACAGCGGGGTCGGCCTGGCCCGGTCGGCCGGGTCGCAAGCGAGATAAGAATCGATTTCGCCCAGGAACACCGGAACCATCTCGACGTGGCGCGCCGAGGCTGCCTTCAGCGCCGCCTTTGGCATGCCTTCAGAGTGAGTTAGCTGGTGAATGATCGCTGCCGCGTCCATCGGACCCCTCTTTTGGCTTATCCGATCGCTCTACATTCGCAGGTTGGCGAGATTGGGTTAACCCGCAATCCATCGTCGCAGTCAAGGCCGAGGCTCGCTCGGCAGCATGGGGCAGCCGGCGCGACAATGCAGATACTTCCAGCCCGGCGGCATTGGCCGCCCGTCCCGGCGATGACGGTTGTAATCAGCGCCTCCGGACTGCACATTGAGCGTGCTCTAGAAGGGAATTGTGCCGATGGAAATGACCGGCGAATTTCGCATCCCGGCGCGCCGCGAACGCGTCTGGCAGGCGCTCAACGACCCCGAGACACTGAAGCGGGCGATCCCGGGCTGCGAGACGATCGAAAAGGTAACCGACACCGAATTCACCGCCAAGGTCGTCGCCAAGGTCGGGCCGGTGAGAGCCACCTTTGGCGGGAAGGTCAACCTGACCGATCTCGACCCGCCAAAGGCCTACACGATTTCGGGCGAAGGCAGCGGCGGGGTTGCGGGATTTGCCAAGGGCAGCGCCAAGGTCAAGCTCGACGAGGAGGGCGACGAGGCAACGCGGTTGCGCTACGAGGTGCAGGCCCATGTCGGCGGCAAGCTCGCGCAGATCGGCTCGCGGTTGATCGACGCCACCTCGCGGAAGATGGCGGACGATTTTTTTGGGCGATTTGTCGAAGCTTTATCACCAGCAAAGCAGAACGGAGCTGCTCCGCCCGAAACAGCCGTGACGCAAGACGTGTCCGCGGGCGCGTCGGAAACGACGGCGATCGCGCCATCGGCGCCGCAATCGCCCGGGCTACCCGAGGAGTTGCCGCAGCCGCAGCCGTCCCCGGCCGTGGAAGCCCAGTCGCGGCGCTTGCCGCCGGCGGTATGGGTCACCGCCTTGACCGCGACCGTTGCCGCCGTGTTGTACTTCTTTACCCGCAAGGACGGGGCTCGTTAGCATCCGCGAACGCCTTGACCCGAACGGCGGGGCGCATAACACTCCGCGCCGCTGCGGCCGTCGGGAAACGGTCATGATGCGCATTCGAGGGAGGTGATCGATGCAAAAGACGGTAAGCCTGACCGTGAACGGCAAGCCGGTGTCGGCGACCGTCGAAGGGCGTACCCTGTTGGTGCAGCTGCTGCGCGAACATCTCGCGCTCACCGGAACCCATGTCGGCTGCGACACCAGCCAGTGCGGCGCCTGCGTCGTTCACGTCGACGGCGAAGCGGTCAAATCCTGCACCCTGTTGGCCTTGCAGGCGGAGGGCCGTTCGGTACTGACGATCGAAGCGGTCGCGACCGGCGACACCCTGCACCCGATGCAGGAGGCGTTTCGCAACAACCACGCATTGCAGTGCGGGTTTTGCACCCCTGGCATGGTGATGAGTGCGCTCGATCTCGTCAAAAACAATCCCAATCCCACCGAGCGCGAGATCCGCGAATACCTCGAGGGCAATCTGTGCCGCTGCACCGGTTATCACAACATCGTTCTGGCAATCGCCGAGGGCGCCGCGGTGATGCGCGGCGAGGCGCCGCCGGCTAATCCCCACGGGGTGGCGGCGGAGTAAGACGATGACCACGGTCGGGACCCCTGTCCGGCGACGTGAGGACTATCGTTTCCTGACCGGGCAAGGCACCTATACCGACGACATCAACCGTCCCCACCAGCTCTACGCCTACATCCTGCGCAGCCCGCACGCCCATGCGCGCCTAGCGGCGATCGACAGCGCCGCGGCGGCGCACGCGCCCGGCGTCGTGGCGCTGTTTACCGGCCGGGACATGGCCGCCGACGGGGTCGGAGGGCTGCCCTGCGGCTGGCAGATCCATTCCAAGGACGGATCACCGATGGCCGAGCCGCCGCATCCGCCGCTTGCCATCGATCGGGTGCGCCATGTCGGCGACCAGGTGGCGGTGGTTGTCGCCGACACGCTGGCCGAGGCGCGTGAAGCCGCCGACCTCATTCAGGTCGATTGGGGCGAGGAGCAGGCGGTGGTCGACCCGGGTGAGGCGCTAAAGCCTGGGGCTCCGCAGGTCTTTGCCGATGTCCCGGGCAATCTTTGCTACGACTGGGGCCTCGGCGACGTTACGGCAGTGGAGGCCGCGTTCGCCAAGGCCGCGCGGATCGTCAAGCTCGACCTCGTCAACAATCGGCTTGTTCCCAATGCGATGGAGCCGCGCGCGGCGATCGGCGAGTTCGATCGCGCGACCGGCGAATACACGCTCTATACGACCAGCCAGAACCCGCATGTCATCCGGCTGTTGATGGGCGCCTTTGTCCTGCACATCCCAGAGGCGAGATTGCGCGTCGTCGCGCCCGATGTCGGCGGGGGCTTCGGCTCCAAGATTTATCACTACGCCGAAGAAGCGATCGTAACCTGGGCCGCCGGCAAGCTGAAGCGGCCTGTCAAATGGACCGCCGAGCGCTCGGAAAGCTTTATGTCCGACGCGCATGGCCGCGATCATTTGACCCATGTCGAGCTGGCGCTCGACGCCGAGGCCAAGTTTCTAGGGCTCAAGGTGTCGACGATCGCCAATATGGGCGCCTATTTGTCGACCTTCGCACCCTGCATCCCGACCTATCTCTACGGCACCTTGCTCGCCGGCACCTATACGACCCCCGCGGTCTATGTCGAGACCAAGGCGGTGTTCACCCACACCGTCCCGGTGGACGCCTATCGCGGCGCCGGCCGGCCGGAAGCGACCTTTTTGCTCGAGCGCATCGTCGATCTTGCCGCCGACGAGCTTGGCATCGACCCCGCCGAATTGCGCCGGCGCAATTTCATTCCCGCGGATGCTTTCCCTTACCAGACGCCGGTGGCGCTGCAATACGACAGCGGCGATTACCAGACGACGCTGGAACAGGCGCTCAACGCCGCCGATTACGCCGGGTTCGAAAGCCGACGGCGCGCGGCGATGGCGCGCGGCAAATTGCGCGGCATTGGGATCGCCGCCTATATCGAGGCCTGTGGCATCGCCCCCTCAGCGGTCGTAGGCTCGCTGGGCGCGCGCGCCGGGCTCTACGAGAGTGCGGCGGTGCGGGTGCATCCAACCGGCAGCGTGTCGATCCTGACCGGCTCGCACAGCCATGGTCAGGGCCACGAGACGACGTTCTCGCAGCTCGTCGCCGACCGGCTCGGCATCGCGATCGAGGCGGTCGACATCGTGCACGGCGATACCGACAAGATCCCGTACGGCATGGGGACCTACGGTTCGCGATCGCTGGCGGTCGGCGGTTCGGCGATCGTCAAGGCGATGGACAAGGTTGTCGCCAAGGGCCGCAAGATCGCGGCCCACCTGCTCGAAGCAGCCGAGGCGGATGTCGAATTTGCCGATGGCAAGTTTTCGGTCGCAGGCACCGACCGCTCGAAGACTTTTGGCGAGGTGGCGCTGACCGCCTATGTGCCCCACAACTACCCCGAGGATCTGGAGCCGGGGTTGGACGAGACGGCGTTCTATGACCCGAAGAACTTCACCTTTCCATCGGGGGCGCACATCGCCGAGGTCGAGATCGACCCCGAGACCGGGCACTTAACCGTCGTCAATTTCACCGCCTCGGACGATTTCGGCCGCATCGTCAACCCGATGATCGTCGCCGGGCAGGTCCATGGCGGGCTCGCGCAAGGAATCGGCCAGGCTCTGCTCGAAGGCTGCGTCTATGACAAGGCGACCGGCCAGTTACTGACCGGCTCCTACAACGACTACGCAATGCCGCGCGCCGACGACCTACCGCATTTTGCGCTGTCGACCAATGTCACGGTGTGCACGCATAATCCGCTCGGCGTCAAAGGCTGTGGCGAGGCGGGCGCGATCGGCGCGCCGGCGGCACTGACCAACGCCATTGTCGACGCGCTGAAACCGCTGGGTGTCAGGCATTTGGACATGCCGGCGACCCCCGAAAGGCTGTGGCGGGTGATCCAACGGCACCGTCAGCCGCTCGCTGCTGATTAGCGTCGCGGCCAGCCGAGGTGAAAGCCCACACCATCGATCCATCATCGTCACACCCGCGCAGGCGGGGGTCCAGGAGCAGGTGCGTGCTCCTCGCCCTGGATTCCCGCTTACGCGGGAATGACGGGTAACAGGAGGCAACGGGTACCCGATGTATGAATTCAACTACCACAAGCCGGCGAGCCTCGATGAGATCGCGAATTTGCTCGGGGCCAACGAG
>DASXMC010000114.1:0-4095 GCA_036495885.1 Allostellaceae bacterium
TGAGCAACAGCTCCCAATCGATACTGTCGAAGTAACCTTTGACGTCGATGTCGAGCACCCAGTCGTAGCGCCAGCAGCGCTGACGAGCTTGGCGTACGGCATCGATCGCAGATCGGCCGGGCCTGTAGCCATAAGAGTCGGTGTGGAACACCGGCTCCAGATACGGCTCCAGGTAGCGTCGGGCGACCTCCTGGGCGATACGGTCGGCGACCGTCGGAATGCCCAACGGGCGCGTGCCACCGTCTGCCTTCGGAATATCGACCCGCCGTACCGGCGGAGGAAAATAGCTCCCCGACGACAGCCGGTTCCAGAGCTTGTAGAGGTTGCTCGAAAGATCAACTCGAATGCTGCAATCGATTGTGCGTCTACCCAGCCGCTCCCTGGTTGGCCTTCACACGTTTGAAGGCTTCCCAGACTTCCCTCTTGGGGATCTCGAACGGCTTTGACTTGCCCATGGGCTCGTTCCGTCGCCGGTTCGCCCGTGGCCTCGGCTCAACAACGCAGCCCCTTCGGTCGAGCTCCATTACAGAGCCTTCATCCCTACTACGAGCTGCTCCGCCCCTGTGCTCCGTTCGGTACTCTGGTCCTTGCGGTGTGCGCCGCTTGGACGTCTCCCTTGGCAATCGGAGCGAAAGGTTCTCACGTTCCGCACAAGAGCCTGGTTGAGCTTCGCGCCACCTACATGCCGGATGCCGCTCGGTGCAGGCTTCAGGGTTCTCCCGAGCCGATCCCGGAGGAACGGGCACCCCCCGGTTTCGACATCGCCTAATCCGCTTTCGACACTTCATCAGCGGTTCGCATGCGCTCGCCTCTCTCAACCTTGCCTGCCGGGACCAGGTCCCGACGTTTCCGCAACGCTCACCACCATCGCTCTTGACGACAGCAGCTTACGGTGGCTTGAGACCTGCACCTGACTGCCAGCCTCGAAGGGCCTTCCTTCATCTCTCGCACAGTTCCGCACCGTCGTACTCACACGGTGCGTTCGTGACACACGCCCCATTGCAGACCTGGCCGCTGGTTCTTGGGTTACGGGAAAGCATCATTCGGATCGTCATGAGACGGCGGATTTCTGGCTCGGCGCGGCGACAGATGAGCGCGGCAGTTGCACGGTGAATTCGGTGTATTCGCCGACCTGGCTGTCGACCTCGATCATGCCGCCGTGTTGTTGGGTGACAATGTCCCAGCTGATCGACAGACCGAGCCCGGTGCCTTCGCCGGTCGGCTTGGTCGTGAAAAACGGCTGGAACAATTTTTCCCTGATTTGAGGCGGGATGCCCGCACCGTTGTCACGCACCCGGATTTCGACCATCTCGCCAAGATCGCGGGTCGCCACCCTCAGCACCGAGGGTTTGCCGTTTTGCGCGGCCCGCCGCTTCGTAGTGGCGGCGTAAAATCCATTGCCGATTAGGTTCAGCAAGACCCGGGTCATGTCCTGCGGCACCAGCTCGACCGGGCGGGCATCGCGATCGAAATCTCGCTCCAGCACGATCTCAAAACTCTGATCGCGCGCGCGGGCGCCATGATAGGCGAGGTTCAGTGCCTCGTCGACCAAAGCATTGAGATCGACCTGCCGCCGCTCGCCGCTGCCGCCGCGCGAATGTAAGAGCATGCTGGTGACGATGCCGTCGGCGCGCCTTCCGTGCTCTGCGATCTTGTCGAGGTTGCCGCTCAATATCGCGACGAGTTCGTCGATATCGGCGCGCTCGTCGTCGCCGAGCGAGGCGACGGCGGGAGCGGCCGCCTCCTTCAGCTCGTCCAGCAACTCGACCGACAGCCCGGCAAAGTTGTTCACGAAATTCAATGGGTTTTTGATTTCGTGAGCGATGCCGGCGGTCAGTTGCCCGAGGGAGGCCATCTTTTCGGCATGGATCAGATTGGCCTGCGCCGCCCGCAATTCGCGCAACGCCCCCTCGGCGGTGTCGCGTGCCGCACGCAGCCGCGCCTCGGCTTCTTTGCGCTCGGTGATGTCGCTGTAGATCAACACAAACCCGCCGCCCGGCACCGTGTTGCGCCGCACCTCGATGATCCTGCCATCGGGACGGGTGCGCTCGAGGCGCACCTCCTGGTCGGTCTCGGCGAGGCGGTGATTCAACTCGTCCTCGATGTCGCCGCTGCCGAATTCGCCGCGCTCGGCCAGCATACGCAGGTATTTCGCATAGCTCGGACGCAAAGCCAGAACCGCGTCGGGCAGATCGAGCATCTCCTGGAAATTGCGGTTCCAGGCCGCGAGGCGGAGGTCTTGGTCGAACATGACCACGCCGTCGCCCATATTGTCGAAGGTGACGCGCAATTCGGCCTGGCGCTGCCGGATCTCGTCGAATAGCCGGGCATTCTCGATCGCGATCACCGCCTGGTCGGCAAAGCTAGTAACCTGGGCGATCTGCTTTTCGCTGAACGGTTCGACATGCGAGCGAGCAAGAGTGAGAACGCCCATCAGCACATCATTGCGCACCAGCGGCACGCCAAGCATAGTTCGCTGACGGCCGAGCGTTACCGCTGCAACCCGGGTGTATTCAGGGTCACTCACCGCATCCTCGATGTGAACCGCGCGCCGCTCGAGCACAGTCCTACCAGCCAATGTGCCGCGACCCGGCGCAATCGGGTTGCGCCTTGGAAATCCTTGTATTCTTCCGGGATACCGAACGAGGCGACCATACGGCAAACCCCGTCCTGCAGCCGGAAGATAAACCCCGAATCAGCCCTGCAAATGCGCGCTGCGGTCGCGACCAGCGTATCGAGCACCGGGACGAGTTCGGCACCCGAGTGGCTTATGACCTTAAGCACGTCGCCGCTCGCCGTCTGATATTCGAGAGATTCTTGTAGATCGTGCGTGCGTTGGCGCAATTCGTTCAGCAGCCGCGCGTTCTCCATCGCGATAACCGCCTGCGCCGCGAAATTCTGCAACAGCGCGATCTGCTTCCGGGTGAACGGCCGAACCTCCTGACGATAGATCGTAATCGTGCCCAGCAGCCGCACGTCCTTGCGAAGTGCAACCACGATTTCGCTGCGTCCACCACCAAGGTCAACAAACGCGCGTGCTCTAGGCTCGCCCTCGGCATATCCTGGAGACGCGGCGAAGTCGTCGATGTGGACGAGATCTTCTCCATTTGCGATGCGGGTTAGGGGACTGTGGGGACCAGGCGAAGGCGGCGCCGACAGCCACAACTCGGCGAGTGGCACAGGCACGCGATGCAATGCTGCCGGCCGAAATTCCTTGCCGTCATAGGTGTGCAAAGTGCCAAAGGGCGCCTCGCACAATCGCGTCGCTTTATCAAGCATCGCATTAAAGACCGGCGTCAGGTCGCCGGGTGAGGAATTGATGACCTGCAGTACCTCGGCAGTTGCGGTCTGCTGTTCCAGGGCCTCCCGCGTCTCGGTCAAGAGCCGCGCGTTTTCCATTGCGATGATCGCCTGCGCCGCGAAATTCTGCAGCAACGCGATCTGCTTGTCGGTGAACGGCCGCACTTCCTGGCGGTAGGCGGTGATGGCGCCCAGCAACTCGTCGTCTTTGCGCAGCGGTACAATCAAAAATGTGCGAATGCCGCCCAGATCGACCGCAGCCCGCGGCAACGCCTCGCTCGGGTACTGGGCCGCAACTTCCGACAAATCGCGGATATGGGAAAGGGCTGCCCCCTCCACCATGCGCCCGAACGGGTCTCCCGGGCTCGGGTGAATTCCCGCCGCGAGGAATTTCCTGAATGGCGCGGGAGTGCCCTGATGAGCCACAGCATGAAACCGCTCCCCGTCATAGGTCATCAGGGCACCGAAGGAGGCCTGACACAAAGTGTGCGCCTTTTGGAGCATTGCCTGAAACACCGGGGCGAGATCGCCGGGCGAGGAATTAATGACCTGAAGGACCTCGGCGGTCGCGGTCTGCTGCTCTAAGGCCTCGCGCGTCTCAGTCAGGAGCCGCGCGTTTTCCATTGCGATGACCGCCTGCGCCGCGAAATTCTGCAATAACGTAATTTGCCGGTCGGTAAACGGGCGCAACTCCTGGCGGGCGGCGACGATGCGACCGAGAAAGACGTTGTCTTTATGCAGCGGGACGAACAGTGTGGTGCGGAGCTTGGCGACATCGACCCCGGCTCGCGTGAC
>DASXMC010000115.1:0-7196 GCA_036495885.1 Allostellaceae bacterium
GATCGCGATGGACCTGGCATTCGACCTCGCGCATCGCCATACGATAGTAGGGCAACCGCAGACCGGGATCGCCGGGGCTGGAGCGCAATCCGGCACTCCGCGCGATCTCCGGAATTGGCAGTGGATCGACGTAGCGGGCGAGCGTATCTGTATCGAGAGCGGAAGAGACGGAGCCCGGAGAAGCGCCCACCCCGAGGGATTGGGAGAACGCGCTATTCCGGATGGCCAACTCAGCGGCTAGAACTGCGCTCCCCCGGAGTAACCCGCGGCGTGTGATCGAATGCAAACTTCACTCCGAAAAGAAAATCCTACCTATTTGCGGCGCAAAAAAGAACGAGGCATCGGAGAAATCCAATGCCTCGCTCTGCCGCTCTGTTCAACCTACGGAAGAATTGCCAGTCAAAAGTTTCCCTGTCCCAGTCCGTGCACCGGTTCTCCCGACGACGGATCGAGTATAAACTCCTGCCGGTTGGGACCGCTCGTGAAGTCGAACATGTTGTTCAGTGTTCCCGCGAGCGCATCGAAGGAGCCGGTGATCCGTTCACCGCCGAGCCAGTTGTCCTCGATAAAGCGCAGGATCGAGCTCTGGTCTGTCACTGTGCCGTCGACGAAGTTCTGTTGCGCCCAGGGTGAGATCACCATCAGTGGGAGGCGCGGACCATAACCGCATCGGCCTTGAATCGGGTTGCCGCCGTTGTCCGCAAGGGGTGTACCGTGACCGCAGAAGCTGGTGCCGTCCGGCGCCAGATTGAGTACGTCGCTTAATTGGAGGTTGGACTGGTTAACATCCGAGGGGTTGATGATCGGGCTCATCTGGTGGTCGTACCAGCCATCGGAATCATCATAATTGATCACGATCGCGGTACTGCGCCAAAACGGCGAAAGCATAATTGTGTTGATCGTCTTGACGAGAAACGCCTGCTCGAGCAACGGGTCCGAGTAGCCGGCGTGACCGTCGGCATAGGCGGGAGCCTTCAGAATGCTGACCGCCGGCATGTTTCCCGCTTTCAGCGCGTCAAAGAAGTCATGAATGTCGTATTGATGATTGGCTGGGCCGCTATTTCCAATCTCCGAGATCGAGGCCGGGCGCGTATGGTTGGGGTTGGCAGTCGATGCAAAGTATTGGAACCAGTTGTGGTGCGGGATGTAATCGTTTGTCGGTCCGCCGTTTGAGGGTGCCGCCGGGCTTGACCGACTGCAGCCGGTCGTTCCGTTAGGGTTGACGATCGTCAGGTCGAAGCCACCCATAAAACCGCCCCAGGTGACGCCCTTGGCGTTCAGCAGGTCACCGATGTTCTGACCGCCCATCTTCACTGTGGTGCCGGTCGAGGTCGAGCAGACGTCGCCGGTCGGATCCAGGTCGCTAATCAGTGTTCCAGGGCCAGCGTTATTGGGCACGACATCGGCTGATGGGGCCGAGGGCGTCGCCGGATAGGTATTGCCGGCCACAAGATTGAGAGCGCCTGGGGTCGACGGTCCAAAGGTCGTGCCGTGCGAGTTGTCGTTCATCGCGTATTGCTGGGCATAATTCCACAGGGCGGTGACGGTATTGCCGTCAAAGTACCCCAGTACCAAGCCGGTGCCCTTACCATAGTCGTACCCACCACAACTGCCTGAACCTGTACTGGCGGGAAAGGCGTCCATCAGACCCTGGTCGAAAGCAGCCTGTTCGGCGCCGTAATTGTGGTCCTGATCGCAAGTCGCCGCCTGCGAGGGGTCGAGACGAAACGGGTTGATCGCACTCGATCCATTCGCCGGGTTCAGGAAATTCGGATTGCGCGTCAACAGGACCCCGTCCGGTTGGCCGTCAACGAGGGTGCCGAGCCCGCTGACCGTGGGCGTATCCGGGCTCGCCTTGAATTTCGGCTCGCCCGGAGCATTAAGAGCTGTCGGATAGGTCCCGAAGTAGTGGTCGAATGACACATTCTCCTGGAAGATCACGACCAGATGTTGGATTGGTGTTGTGGTCGCGGTCCCGTCGGCCCGCGCGACCGAGCTGAGTGCCGTCGTCGCGAGCAGGCAGAGACCAGCTGCGCCCAGGGCAAATCCGGAAACAGGAATCGACGAGCCGTATTTTCGCATGTGCGTCCCCTCGCCTATAAGCAGATGCTGAAGGCGCGCATGTGAACCGCGGCGCGTTGCGGTGTCGTTAAGGGTGTGTGACGTTCATGTGAACGTTGACGGGACGCCGGACGGTGGCTGGACGGCCGAGCAGCAATCCCGCTCGCCCGCAGCCTCACCGGTTCGGCACTAAACGTTGAACCGGAAATGCATGATGTCGCCATCGCGGACGACGTATTCCGCACCTTCGAGGCGCATGCGGCCGGCATCCTTCGCACCCTGCTCGCCACCGTAGGCGACAAAATCCGCGTAGGAAATGGTTTCGGCGCGGATAAAGCCCTTTTCGAAATCGCTGTGGATACGGCCTGCAGCCTGCGGCGCTCGGGTGCCGCGCGGCACCGTCCAGGCATGCGCTTCTTTTGGGCCGACCGTCAGGAATGTGATCAGATCGAGCAGCGAATAACCGGCGCGGATGACTCGGTCGAGCCCGGCCTCGTCGAGGCCCAGCGCGGCCAGATATTCGGCGCGTTCGCCGGCATCCGCCAGTTGGGCCAATTCGGCTTCGATCGCCGCCGAGATGACGACGACCCGAGCGCCGCGGCGAGAGGCATAATCGGCCAGCCGCCGGCTCTCGGCGTTGCCCTCGGCAGCACTAGCCTCGTCGACATTGGCGATGTAGAGCACCGGCTTCGCACTCAACAATTGCAGCGCCGCCAGACTTTTGCGCTCTTCTGTGCCGCTGAATGCAGCGCTCGCCGGCTCGCCGGCGCGCAGGGCCGCGAGCGCGGGATCGATGATTTCGGCCAAAGCGCGCGCTTCCCTGTCGCCGCCGCGCGCTCGCTTTTGCACGGCGAGTGCCCGCCGTTCGAGGCTTTCGAGATCGGCGAGCATCAGCTCGGTCTCGACGATCTCGACATCGCGGATCGGATCGACCGCCCCCTCGACATGCACAACATTGCCGTCATCAAAGCAACGCACGACGTGGGCGATCGCGTCGGCTTCGCGGATATGGCCAAGAAACTGGTTGCCGAGCCCTTCACCCCGCGCGGCGCCGCGAACCAGCCCGGCGATATCGACAAATTCGAGCTGAGTGGGCACGATTTTCGCCGACTTCGCCAGCCGCGCGCAGACCGCAAGCCGCTCATCCGGGACGGCAACCCGGCCGACATTTGGCTCGATCGTGCAAAACGGATAATTCGCCGCTTCCGCCGCCGCAGTCGCGGTCAAAGCGTTGAACAAGGTGGATTTGCCGACATTGGGCAGTCCGACGATGCCGCAGCTGAAGCCCATTGCGCTACCGGGCGAGCGGCGCTGCCGCTCTCTCCTCCGGGGGTGTGGTAAGGCGCGCGACCTCGCTCATGAATGCTTCGGGGGCGCCGGTGAGCAGCAATCCGATCGTCTCGGCGATCGCCGCAAGTAGCGGCTCGACCCACTGCGTCATCTCGTCGGCACCGAAGTTTTGCAGCACGTAAGGTTGCACCAATTCTTTGATCCCGGGATGCCCGACGCCGATCCGCACGCGCCAGTAATCGGGCCCGATCAGCGGGTCGATCGACCGCAGGCCATTGTGTCCGGCGTTGCCGCCGCCGCGTTTAACCCGAAGCTTCCCGGGACGCAAATCGATCTCGTCATGGATGACGACGATGTCTTCGGGCGGGATCTTAAAAAATCGCGCCGCTTCGGCGACCGCTTCACCCGAGGCGTTCATAAATGTCTGCGGCTTCAGCAACAGACGCCGAGCGCCGGCCAGCGGGGCCTCCCCCACCTCGCCCTTGAACCGGTTGCGGAACGCCGGGAACCCGTGCCGGCGGGCGATCGCGTCGACCGCCATAAAGCCGACATTGTGCCGGTTTCGTGCGTAGCGCGGACCGGGATTGCCAAGCCCAATAACAAGCCGCATCGCCGCCGAACCACTTTGCCGCAGACGAAGTTATATAGCCTAGGCGGCGGCGCCTTGGTCCGTTGTCGGCACGGTCGTCGTCGCCTCCTCGCGCACTGCGGAGGACGCGGCAATGCTGGCAATCGTAAAATCGCGCCCGGTGATTGTCGGCCGGCAGCCTTCCGGTATCGTTACGGCGCTGATGTGGACGCTATCGCCGATGTCGAGCCCGTCGAGGCTGACAACGATGTGATCCGGAATGCCATCGACCGGGCAATTGAGCTCGATACCGTGGCGCACGATATTGAGGATGCCGCCCCGGCGCAGCCCGGTCGACTGCTCGTGGTTGGTGAAGACAGCGGGGACGGTCACCGTGACCCGGCTCGTTGCCGCCACACGCATGAAATCGACGTGGAGCGGCTTGTCGGTTACCGGGTGATACTGCACTTCGCGCGGCAGGGCGCGCTCAACCGAGCCATTGACCTGCAGATCGATCAGCGTCGCAAAAAACCCGCGCCGCGCCAGCGCCCGCGACAATTCCCGCGGTTCGAGGCTGATCGGCATCGGTTCGCGGCCGGCGCCGTAAACAATGCCTGGGATGCGCCCCGCACGGCGCGTGGCGCGGGCCGGACCTTTGCCGGCGAGGGCGCGCAACTCGGCGCTGAGGGTAATGATCTCGGGCATCGCTCGTAGCTCCTTGGGCAAATGTTGGGTCGGCATAAACCCGGGCCGTGCCCAAGGTTCGCCGGTGAGGCAGATCCCCTGGCGGCCGCGCTCCAACTTAATCGAACAGGCTCGAAACCGAGCGTTCTTCGCTGATGCGGCGGATCGCCTCGGCCATCAGCGGCGCGATCGAAACCTGACGAATATTATTGGCTTCCCGCACCGCTTCGGTTGCCATGATGCTGTCCGTCATCACCAGCGACTCGATCGGCGAGGCTGCCACGCGCGCGACCGCCGCACCTGAAAGCACGCCATGGGTGACGTACGCATGTACCGTAGATGCCCCGGACTCGGCCAGGGCTGCGGCAGCATTGCATAGGGTTCCGGCGCTGTCGACCATATCGTCGACCAGAATGCAGCGCCGCCCCGAGACATTGCCGATGATGTTCATGACCTCGGAGACACCAGCCCGCTCGCGTCGCTTGTCGATGATCGCGAGATCGGCGTCGAGCCGCCGGGCGATCAACCGGGCGCGCACAACACCGCCGACATCGGGCGAGACGATGATCAGATCGCGGCGCGTGTGATGATCGAGGACGTCTTTCACCAGCACCGGTGCGGCGTAAAGATTGTCGGTCGGGATGTCGAAGAAGCCCTGGATCTGTCCGGCATGGAGATCGAGCGTCAATACCCGGTCGGCGCCCGCGGCGGTGATCATATTGGCGACCAGTTTCGCCGAAATTGGTGTCCGGGACCCGGTCTTGCGGTCCTGCCGAGCGTAGCCATAATATGGGACGACGGCCGTTATCCGCCGTGCCGAACTGCGCCTCAGCGCGTCGAGGCAGACCAGCAACTCCATCAGGTGGTCGTTCGCCGGATAAGAAGTTGACTGGATCACGAAAACGTCCTCGCCGCGCACGTTTTCGAGGATCTCGACAAACACCTCCATGTCGGGAAAGCGGCGCACGCTCGCCTTGGTCAACGGCAGATCGAGGTAGTGCGCAATCGCTTCGGCCAGCGGCCGGTTGCTGTTACAGGCCAGAATTTTCATGACGCGCACGCACCCGCGCCGACGGGTCGAGCCCCGCGGCTTCGCTCGGCCATCATGTAACAATTTTTCAATGCTCTGACAACCTCGTGGCCGGCCCCTGGGACCGGATGTGCCCTCCAAAATTCACGAATTTCCGGACGCCTGCGGCGCGCCGCGTGCGATCAGCTGCATAATCCCATCTTGCGCCGCGACCGCTACCGTATAGGCGACATCACCCCAAGCGCCATCGAGCAGGCCCGCCGGGACATCATTTTCCTGGACCACGTTGCCGATCTCGCTCCCATCCTTGCGGCGAACCCGCCACACGATTTTCACGTGCTGCTTGCCGGCAACGGGTTTGTCGAGCGTAACCGTGCCGTCGAGCTGCAGATCAGCCTTTCCGTTGCCGTCGGAAACAATCGCCAAATCCTGTTTTTTCAAGAGCGTCGTTATCGCGCTGCCGAGTGCCGTGGACCCATCGCCAGGAGCGCCGGCAATCCCGCCGATCGCTAACCGGATTTCACCTTTACCGGCCGCCGTTTCGCTCTTTTCGCCGTTCGCCTCGGCCGGTTGGGTGCCCTCCAGCATCGCTGCGATCTGATCGGCGCCGGCCTCGGCCAGGCGGACGACCGCGTCGTCTTTGCCCTGCTGCCAGGCATCGGCGGCGGCTTCGATCCGCTCGGCCCGCGTGCCGAGCGATTTTCCGGAAGGGTCGCGCAGATCCCACAGCACGACGATCGCCGCCTTATCGCCGGAAGGCGGCATCGCCTGCACGCGCCCGTCGAGCTGATAGCTGGCGATGCCGACGGCTCGGTCGCTGGCGGCGATATCGCGCTTTTGCAGTGCCGCGGCCATTGCCGGCGCCAGCTTTTCGGCGGTGGCGCGCGGCTCACCTTTGAGCGGGGCAATTGCGACCGTCGCGGTGTCGCGTAGAGCCAGCATCGGCGAGCCCGGCTTTGGCACATCGTTGGCAAAGGGGTGGGGCAATGGCTGGCATGCTGAAATCAGCAGTGCTGCCGCAACTCCCCCGCGCCGCCATGCGGCACCGCAGGTCATTGCGCCAACAACACGCAGGTGGCGAGCACCCCCAACAGGCAAAAGGCGAGAAACATGATCAGATAAGGCATCGGCGATCAGCGAACCGCGCGATGCCGCGGCGCGACATCAGCCATCGATGACAATCGCCGAAAGGCCGAGTCCAAACGCTTCCTCGTCGCGCAGACGGGCGCGCCGGTAGCTGAAAAAAAGATCGGGCTCGGCCGCTGTGTCATGGGCAGAGCGCTCGACGAGCGTGACACCGGCCGCGGCGAGCCGGAACTCGATATAGCGGGCGAGGTCGAATAGATAATGGCCGGCGCGCGGTGCCGGAACAAAACACGTCCCCGCTTCCGGATCGCGAGCGACGATCGGCAACGGGAATTCCGGCCCCACTTCGTAGGAAGCGGGTCCGATGCACGGACCGATTGCGACGCGCAGGCGGGAAGGCTCGGCCCCGAACCGTTCCATCTCGGCAATCGTGGCCTCGGCAACACCGGCAAAAGCGCCGCGCCAACCGGCATGCGC
>DASXMC010000116.1:0-5155 GCA_036495885.1 Allostellaceae bacterium
ATGCGGGATCAGGCCGCCGCAATTCAGCTCGGCTAATATCCCGTCGATGCCGAGCTCATCCTGCAGCGCGCGCAACTTGTCGCCGACCGCTTGCGGCGTGCCGATCAGCACCTGGCCCTCTAAGGCTTCGTCGTAGGTCAGCTTTTCGAGGCGTTCGAGGCGCTCCGCCCGGCCTTCGACCGCCCGCGTGCCGCCGCGGGACATCGAGTCGCGTAGCCGCTCGGTCTGCTCGCGGTAAAAATGCATCAGGCTGTCGCGCGGCTCTTCGCGCGCTCGGGCTTCGGTCTCGGCGAGATAAGTGGGAACGCGCAGATAGACCTCTCCGCGGCCCGCGTGGCCGGCGGCCTTCCAGGCGGCGCGGTATTCGCGGATCGCTGGCGCGAACTCCACAAACGAGCCGTGCCGCGCATTCAAAAAAATCGGCAATCCGCGGGCGCCGACGGTGGGATAGGTGTCGGGGCTCGCGGCGGCGATGCGGATCGGCGGATGGGGCTGCTGATAGGGCTTTGGCGTTACCGCGATGTTGTGAAAGCTGTAGTATTTGCCGTCGTAAGAAACCTTGGGCTGCGACCACGCCTGCTCGACGATGTCGAGCACTTCGGCAAAACGATCGCGGCTTTCGGCGTATGACACGCCGTAATCTTCGTAGGTGCGCGGTAGACCGCTGCGGCCGGCGCCGAAAATCAGCCGGCCCTGGCTGATTTGGTCGACCGTCGCCGCCTCCTCGGCCAGACGCAGAGGGTGACAGAGCGGCAAGACCTGAACCGCAATCCCCATCTTGATCCGGCGGGTGCGCGCGGCAATCGCGCTGGCAATGCTGAGCGGCGCCGACAATACCGAGCGCTGCGGGTCGAAATGCAGCTCGGCCAGCCACATCACGTCGAGGCCCAGCTCTTCGGCCATATCGATCTGCTCAAAAGCCTCGGCAAAGGTGGCGGCGTCGCTGCGGCCGGGCGATGACGGAAACTGGTGAAACATGCCGAATTCCATGCCGACTTCCTCCTGCCTGCCGCCACCGCGGCCGGTGCAATTAAAACGCGAGATTATCGTGGACGCAGGCCGCCGCGCACGCAAGCGCGCCGCATGCTCTCGCCGTCGAGCAGGACGCTCTCGGCCAAGAGAAGAGGCAGACGATTGCCGCTAAGTCTCGGTCCAACTCACGGCCCAGCCATCTGAAATTTACGACAATATTGTTTCCGCCAGGTGGTCTACTCAGCCATCAGGAAACGGCCGAGGAAGGCAGGGACGCGGGTGAGCGCGTCCTGTCGCGCGGCCGGATCCGCTCCCTCGTCCGGATCGCGTCGCCTGCGGTGCGAAAGGGCAGCTCGCAACACGGCGCCTCGGAGGGGCGAGCCGATCCGCGGCAGGTTGCCCCGGGGTCGATGTGGGAAAACTCGCTCAGTCCGTACGGCGTATCTCCGGGCGGCCGACGGTAGCCCGAAACAATGTCAGCATCAACATCGACCTGGAAGGTTCACCGCAATTATTAACGCAGTTTTACCTGTTCTAACTTCCAGGGAAGCGAGGCAGGAAAATAGAGTGTCTGGTCCATTTGGGGTCCGGCGTGGCGATGGATCGCCAATCAACACCACTTGCCGTTCGCTCCGCCGATCCTCGGTTAAGGCTCCACAGAGGGAGAAACTGATGACATTGCGCGACCACTTTCATTCATATCTCGAGACTGTGCGGCGGGAGGACCGCTATCGCACTTTTGTCGATCTGGAGCGGCGCGCCGCCCGCCCGCCCTTTGCCGTTTGGCGCAGCAACGGCGTTTCGCGCGAGGTCGTCGTTTGGTGCTCGAATGATTATCTCGGGATGGGGCGCCATCCCGCCGTGATCAATGCGATGATCGAGACCGTGGTGCGGATGGGCGCCGGGGCCGGCGGGACCCGCAACATCTCCGGCAATAGTCATGCCGTCGTGGCACTCGAAGCGGAGCTCGCCGACCTGCACAAGAAGGAGGCCGCGCTCGTCTTTACCTCCGGATACGTGTCCAATGAGGCAGCGCTTGGCATGATCGGCCGGTTGCTGCCGAATTGCCTTATTTTGTCGGATGAGAAAAATCATGCCTCGATGATTGCCGGGATCCGGGCGAGTGGTGCGGAAAAGCAGATTTTCCGGCACAATGATCTCGGTCATCTTCGGCAGATATTGGAGCGGACGGAGTACCGTCGCCCTAAGGTCATCGCATTTGAATCGCTCTACTCGATGGACGGCGATATCGCCCCGATCGGCGAGATCTGCGACCTGGCGGAGAAATACGGCGCGCTGACCTATCTCGACGAAGTTCATGCCGTGGGTCTTTATGGTCGGCACGGAGCCGGCATTGCCGAGCGCGATGGGGTCATGGACCGCGTCGACGTCATCGAAGGAACCATGGCGAAAGGCTTTGGCGTTGTCGGGGGCTACATCGCCGCCGATGCGGTGATCTGCGACGCGATCCGCTCCGCCGCCCCGGGCTTCATCTTCACCACTGCCATGCCGCCGGCGGTGGCCGCCGCAGCCAAGGAAAGCATTGCCCACCTCAAGCGGTCAGTGGCCGAGCGGATTGCGCATTGGCTGCAGGTCGAGAAGACACGCCGCGCATTGCGCGAGGCTGGCATTCCGTTGATGCCGTCGCAATCGCACATCATCCCGGTGCCGGTCGGCGATCCCGTGCTGTGCCGAGAGGCGTCAACGCTGCTCTTGGAAAAGTTCAGTATCTATGTCCAGCCGATCAACTATCCGACCGTGCCGCGGGGCACCGAGCGGCTGCGCATCACGCCGACACCGTTCCACAACGATCGGCTGATCAATGCACTGGCAACTGCACTCCGCGAAGTCTGGGACACACTGGGGCTGCCACGCGAAACCAATGTGGTTCCAATTGCGGGGTTGCATCAATTGCGGCCGGCTGCTTGACCGAGACTGGCTGCCACCGGTAATGCGCAGGGGCGGGTTTGAAGGACCTTCGCAAGCCGAAAAGGCTTGCTGGCGCACCGAGTGGCCTTGGCCGGACAGGCGACCGGCTGATTGATGCCATCCCGCGACCATAAACACGCGCCGATGCGGCACCAACGAAAGCGGAAACTCGTGGGTCGCCGATTGTGAATTTGCGCGACAAATCAAACTGCCCCTAGGTAGGTAGCGGTCTAGGGCCGCCTCGCCTGGAAAGCCTCACCAAATTAACCGGGATTTACCGAAGTTTACTGGCCCAATTTTGCCACCTCTCCGAACCTTCTTTGGCACCCGTCCTGCCCTCACCCAAGAGAAACGGCCCCGATCATGGCAAAAACGGTCGCTGATCAGTTCGCCGAAACGCTAGCTGCTGCCGGCGTCAAGCGCATTTATGGCATCGTCGGCGACAGCCTGAATGGCTTGACCGACTCGCTCCGCCGGCAGGGTAAGATCGAATGGGTGCATGTCCGGCACGAGGAGGTTGCGGCCTTCGCGGCGGGCGCCGAAGCGCATCTGACCGGCGAACTCGCGGTCTGCGCCGGGAGCTGCGGGCCGGGCAACCTTCACCTGATCAACGGCCTGTTCGATTGCCACCGATCGCGCGTGCCGGTCCTGGCGATCGCCGCGCAGATCCCTTCGGCCGAGATCGGTGCCGGGTACTTCCAGGAAACTCATCCGCAGACGCTGTTCCAAGAGTGCAGTCACTATTGCGAGCTGATCTCTGGCGCCAACCAGATGCCGCGCGCGCTCGAGATCGCGATCCGCGAGGCGGTCGGCAAGCGCGGCGTGTCCGTGGTGGTAATCCCCGGCGACGTGGCATTGCAGGCAGCCACCGACGCGCCGCCAGCCAAGGTCGCCAGCCTGCGACCGCCGCGGCCCGTGGTGATGCCCGAGAAGGGGGATCTCGACCGGCTCGCGGCGCTGCTGAACGGCGAGGGGAAGGTCACGATCCTGTGCGGCTCGGGCTGTGCCGGTGCGCATGATGAGCTGTTGGCGCTCGGCGAGCGGATCAAAGCGCCGATGGTGCATGCGCTGCGCGGCAAGGAATATGTTGAGTGGGACAACCCATACGATGTCGGTATGACCGGGCTCATCGGATTTTCGTCCGGCTACTACGCGATGCTCGACTGCGATGTTTTGCTGATGCTCGGCACCGATTTCCCATACCGCCAGTTCTATCCTGGCGATCCTGGCGTACGCATTGCCCAGGTCGACACCCGAGCCGAAAACATCGGCCGTCGCGCTCCGGTCGATCTCGGCGTCGTCGGCGACGTGCGGGCGACGCTCCAGGCGTTATTGCCCTTGTTGAAGCAGAAAGGAGATGCGTCGCATCTCACGCAAGCGTGCGAACACTATGCCAGAGCGCGCAAGGCGCTCGACGATCTGGCCGTCGGGACGCCCGGCAAAGGGCTGATCCATCCGCAGCAGATCGCGAAGGCGGTTAGCGATCACGCTTCGGAGGACGCCGTCTTCACCTGTGATGTCGGGCTGCCGACGGTGTGGGCCGCGCGCTATCTGGCGATGAACGGCAAGCGGCGGCTCATTGGGTCGTTCTGGCATGGATCGATGGCCAATGCGATGGCCCAGGCGATGGGCGCACAGGCGGCTTTCCTTGGCCGTCAGGTGATATCGCTCTCTGGCGACGGCGGTTTCACGATGCTGATGGGCGACTTTCTCAGCCTGATGCAGCTTGGCCTGCCGGTGAAGGTCGTGGTGTTCAACAACGGCGCGCTCGGCTTTATCGAGCTCGAGCAGAAGTCGACCGGTTTTCTCCCATTCGGCACCGGGTTCCAGAACCCGAACTTCGCGGCAATGGCCGAGGCCGTCGGGGTGCGCGGGATCAGGATCGAGGACCCGGGCGAGGTCGAAGCCGGCATCGCTGCGGCACTGGCCCATGACGGGCCGGTGCTGGTCGATGCGGTCGTCAACCGCACCTAACTCGCCATGCCCCCCGCCGTCACGCTGGAGATGGCAAAGGGTTTCACCCTCTACATGGTCAGGGCAGTGATGAGCGGCCGCGGCGACGAGCTGATCGATCTCGCGCGAACAAATTTGTGGCGCTAGCGCCAATGACCACCGATTGAGAGGTGCACGATAACTACAGCGAGATGCGCCGACATTTTGTCGGGCAGCTCCACAGAAGCATTTCTCGCATTCTATAGTCTTGCGCTAATTATTCCGGATAAAATTTGGTAGATTCAAACGCATCCATCCAGTC
>DASXMC010000117.1:0-3431 GCA_036495885.1 Allostellaceae bacterium
AATCCTGATGGAAGCCGATGTCGAAGGCTTGATCGGCGCCGGCCGCCACGAACGCACCGGCGATCGGCTCAATTATCGCAACGGATACCGCGAGCGCAGCCTCGACATACGCCTGGGTTCGCTCCAGCTGAGGATCCCGCAGCTGCGCCAGGGTTCGTACTTCCCGCCTTTCCTGGAGCCGCGCAAGACCGCCGAGAAAGCGCTGGTCACGGTGATCCAGGAAGCCTGGATCGGCGGTGTGTCGACCCGACGCGTCGACGAGCTGGTGCAGGCGATGGGCCTCTCCGGCATCTCAAAGAGCCAAGTCTCCAAGCTGTGCAAGGACATCGATGAACGGGTGGGTGCCTTCCTCGACCGGCCGATCGAAGGCGAGTGGCCGTATCTGTGGCTCGACGCGACCTACCTCAAGGTCCGCGATGGCGGCCGCATCGTCTCGGTCGCGGCGATAATCGCCGTGGCGGTCACCACCGAAGGCCGGCGTGAGATCGTTGGTCTTGGCCTTGGTCCCTCCGAGGCCGAGCCGTTCTGGTCGACTTTTCTCAAGGGGCTGGTTAAGCGCGGTCTCAAGGGCGTCAAGCTGGTGATCTCCGATGCGCACGACGGCCTGCGCCTGGCGATCACCCGGGTGCTTGGGGCCAGCTGGTAGCGCTGCCGCGTCCATTGGATGCGCAACGCCCTGGCGCACGTGCCGAAGGGCCAGCACACCATGGTCGCTGCCGCGATCCGGCTTTTCTGCGAACCGACGCCGCGGCAGCTCATCAGACTTGGCGGCACGTTGCCGATCAGCTGCGGCCGCGCTGGCCGAAACTCGCCGCGCTGATGGATGACAGCGAGCATGACGTGCTCGCCTATATGACCTTTCCGGCCCAGCACCGCACCAAGCTGCACAGCACCAATCCGCTCGAACGCCTCAACAAGGAGGTCAAGCGCCGCGCCGATGTCGTCGGTATCTTCCCCAACGAAGCCAGCATTACCCGGCTGATCGGCGCCGTCCTGCTCGAGCAGAACGATGAATGGCTGCTCCAGTGCCGCTACATGCAGATCGAGGGGATGGCCGAACTCACGCCACCCGCGCTCGACACCGAGGCGGACAAACTCCCACCGTTGGCCGCCTAACCAATGGCCACCTCAACCTCCACCCCGATTTACACCACCTTGACGGACGTGACCTTACGAAATCGGGATCAAGCTCTACCGCGTCAGTCACTTCCTGTCTGTGCGATCCCAAGCCTCTAGGGTCCGCCGTCGGCTCTCGGGGGCTTTCCGGTCCGGCAACTGTTGGGTATCAGCTCGTTCGGATTGTGGACACCACGCCGCCTGCTCTCCCAAGGTTCGCTGGGGAGGGATCGGGCCATGAGAGTCTTCGATCGTCTGTCACGCTTCGGCAGCACCGTGAGGGAACCCGTCGAGGAATAGCCGGTCGGAGACCTACCCCCGATGGGACCGGGAGCCGATCGGAACCAGCCGGCTCCCGCTACTCGGCGATTGCCGGTTCGATTGATGGCGTCAAACCGACTGAGAGCCTAGACCACATAGACAGGGATAAAGGCGTCTCAGGCTTGGGCATGGAGCCAGGAAATGAGCTCGGGCCACACTGCCGCATGTGCGTAGCGCCCGATGAGGATCGCGAGATGCTGCAGGCTCACCCCGCTCTCGCCGGGATATTCGATGAGGCGCGCATACCCTTCCGCCATCGCGTCGATAAAGGGCAGGATCGATTGGGTTGGCGCGACTGCGTCTGCCTTATTGACCACCGCCAGCAGCGGGACTCGCATCGACGAGGGTCCCAGGATTTTGTCCCCGATCCGCAGAGTTCCAGCGCAAAATCGGTTTTCCCGATAGAGCCACTCGAGGAGCTCGTGAACAAGCCTGCCGGGAAGGGAAAACTCATCGAGCGCCCAGCGTTCGACCCGAGCGTGGAGAGCCAATGCCTGCGGGTCCCCGATGCTGAGGGCTGCGTCGGTGAGCCTCGACCACAAAAAGGTCTCGGGAGACGCCATCACGCTGAGCTGTGACAACAGCGAGCCGGGTACGATCTGCATCGCAGCGAGGCCGGATGGCGCCATCGCGACGAGCGCGTCTCGAAAACCCCAACTGCCCGGCGCAAAACACAGCGGGGTAGATAGGAGTACGAGGGCTCGCACGCTCAGCAGGTCCAGCGCCGCGAAAATCGCGGCCATTGCTCCACCAAGCGAATGCCCCATGACAAACGGCGGCGTCCCACCCGCTTCCTGCGCCACCGTGGCGACCGCTTCGCCGATCGATCGCCGCGCCAAGTTGGCGAGGCCCGCGCCTTTGTCGGCTGGTGAAGGCGTCATCCACTCGAGAAGATAGACGCGGAGGTGGCGGCGGAGGCAATGGCGCACGACGCTCACCGGCTCCGCGAGGTCCCAGATGTACGGTCTCTTGATCGGCGCAGTGACGATGAGCAGAGGCGGCCCGGAGGCAACACCGCCGTAGCTGCGAAGCCGCCAGCGCTTGCTCGCGGCGACAATCCGGTAGCGGCATTCGGTTGGTCCAAGTCCCAACAACCCGAGCCAGTCCCCTTGCATCTGCCGCAAGGTATCGAGCAATGCCAGCATTGAGACTCATCCTTTCGCGGCTTATGGTCCTGCCTCGCCGGTCGACCGCCTTCAGCTAAATCAAAGCGGCGGGACAGAGCGTTGTTCTATTATTGAAGGCTCATCCTCAAGGTGAAGGGGGACCGCGCAAACGATTGACAGCGAAGCCGCTCTCGAAGTCGATCAGTTCGTAGCGGCGTTCCGAAACCGGCTGGCAGCGTAGCGCGACGGCTCGGTGAAGGGCTCCTCGCCAGTCATCAGCTCGGCGAGCAGCCTTCCGGTGACGGGTCCGAGCGTGAAGCCGTGATGGGCGTGGCCGAAAGCGAACCACAGCCCCTGATGCCGCCTCGCGTTTGCCGATCAGCTGATGCGGCGAGGGGAGCCGATGTCGACGGTCCTGCCACAGCCCATCGGCGATCATCCAACCGCGCAAGGTCTCGCGCGACACCAAGCTGCCGTGATGCTCCGCCAGCTTCTCCGCCGCCAAGCTCGGGCCAAAATCGGCGTATCGCTCGCGCACAATCGATAGCGCTAGGGTGCGAACCTCCGCGGGTAGCCGGTGGTTGCTGGGTCTGCCTCGGCGCTTCGAAAGCAGGCTCGTGGCACCGTCCTGCTTGAGCTCGCGCGCAGCACACGAAACACCTGACGCCGCTGTAAGCCGATCAGCACACAGGCGTCCCTCCGCGCCCGCTTCTTGCACGGCACATCTCAAAGTTGGTCGCGGCGACGGGCTGGCCGGAGAAAGTTAGCCTGCAGGTGTTTAACGGTTTAACGAGAGTCCGATCTGCGCTCATCGGGCGGGTCTTACCACGGGAGAAACACGATGCCAGATCACGTTTATCGCATCATCCAAGTCGCAGGCTCCTCGGA
>DASXMC010000118.1:0-4192 GCA_036495885.1 Allostellaceae bacterium
TGTTCCTGCTCGGGATCCATCACCTCACTGAAGGTCTGAAGGGTCTTGCGGGTGACTCGCTGCGACGTGCGCTACAGACACTCGTTGGCGGGCGATTGAGTGCGGTCGTATCTGGTGCGCTGTTCACGGTAGCGATTCAATCCTCGACCGCAACGACGCTCACCGTCATCGGTTTCGTCAGCGCCGGGTTGGTCACTTTCGCGCAGGCGGTCGGGGTCATCATCGGCGCGACTTTCGGTACGACTTCGACGCCATGGCTGGTGGCGATCTTTGGTTTTCGCTTGCGGGTTTCTTCTTTCGCGCTGCCGCTGCTTGGGATCGGTGCCTTTCTCTGGCTGATTGCCAAGGGGAGAACGCGCTCGGCCGGAGCGATCCTGGCGGGCTTCGGACTGCTCTTTATCGGGATCGAATATCTCCAGACGGGAATGGCCGGCATCTCGTGGAACCTCGATGCCGTAGGCGGCAGCGGTTTCGGCTGGCAATGGATTCTTGCCGGGATCGGGATCCTCATGTCGATTGTCATGCAGAGCTCGAGTGCCGCCGCCGCAACGACACTTGTCGCGCTGCATGCCGGCTCGCTGAGTTTTCAACAAGCTTGCGCGATGATTGTCGGACAGAGCGTCGGAACCGCCGGGACGAGTGCGCTGGTAGCAATTGGCGCCGCTCGGCGGTGCGGCGCGCGGCGCTGGCGCACATCGTATACAACGTCAGCATCGGAGTTCTCGGGATTCTGTTGCTTCGCCCGATCACGGCGGCCGCCGGCTGGGTCGGTTCTCGACTCGACGATTACAACGGCGTGCTGGCTTTGGCTGCCTTCAGCAGCATCTTCAAGCTTGTCGGAGTTGCCGCCTTCTATCCGTGGCTCGATGGTTTCTCGCGCTTCATCGTGAGGATCTCCGGAAGAGGGACTGACTCGGCTGTCAGCCGTCTCGATCCGGTCCTCGCCGAAGCGGGAGGGGCTATCGCGCTCGAAGCCGCCTGGCGGGCAACCCTGGAGCTCGCGCACGGTTCGATCGACGCTGTCCGCCGCCGGCTCACCGGCGAATCCCTCCATTACGAGCCGCCGGTCGAAGCCGTCCAGCAGACCGACCATTTCCTGGAGTCGCTCTCGCTCGAAACTTCCGATCTCAGCACGATCGAGCCCCGCCTCGTCCGGCTCTGCCACGCGGTTGATCACCTGATCCAACTTCACGACGACCTGACGCGTCTCCCATCCGCCGTCGACGGCTGGCAGCGACCGCCTGGCTTCGATGCAGGTGCGCGGGCCCTCGCAGCGTGGCTCGACGCCACAAAAGACCCCGAGGCGGCGTCCAATCGGGCCATCTTCAAAGCGCTCGAAGACACCTCGAAACAGCTCACTGCCGAACGCAAGACCGACCGCGATAGGATGCTGGAGGCCGTTGCGCTGCAACGGATGCCGATAGCGACAGCACGCGCGGGTCTCGAGACGCTGGCATGGGCCGATGGCGCCCTCTACCACGCGTGGAGTCTGGCGGAAGCGCTGCGGATCGCCGCCGGCAACCCAACGGCCGCTTCCTTGACCGGGGAAGATCGATGAGCACTGTCAAACAGCCGATGAAGCGCAAGGAATACGAAAAGGAGCTGCGCAAGCTGCATGTAGAGCTCTGCGCACTGCAGGATTGGGTCAGACACAATGGCTTGCGCGTAGTCGTGGTCTTCGAAGGTCGCGATGCCGCGGGCAAGGGCGGCGCGATCAAGGCGATCACCGAACGGGTTAGTCCTCGCGTGTTCCGGGTGGTCGCGCTGCCGGCGCCTTCCGACCGAGAGAAAGGGCAATTGTATATCCAGCGCTACGTCACGCACCTGCCCACGGCAGGCGAGATCGTGATCTTCGACCGCAGCTGGTACAACCGCGCCGGCGTCGAGCATGTCATGGGCTTCTGCACGAAGGAGCAATACCGACGCTTCCTCAAGGTCTGCCCGGAGTTCGAGCTGTTCATCGTGGACGGCGGCATTCAGCTGGTCAAATACTGGCTCGAGGTCAGCGAAGAAGAGCAGAAGCGCCGTTTCCTGGCCCGCATCGAAGATCCGGTGCGGCAATGGAAGCTGAGCCCGACGGATCTCTGTTCGCGAAGCAGATGGTTTGAGTATTCACGGGCGCGCGATGCGATGTTCAAGGCCACCAATACGAAATTCGCTCCATGGTACATCATCCGGTCGGACGATAAGAGGCGGGCGCGCCTTAACTGCATCCGCCACCTGCTCGATCAGATTCCCTACAAAAAGTTGCCGCGCGAGAAGGTGAAACTCCCCGATCGTGCGATGGACGATGCCTACAACGATGTGGCAACCCTGAAAGGCATGCAGTTTGTCGCGGAGAGCGCATGAGGCGGCGCGAACAACTAAGGAGGACGCATTATGTACGAGGCGGCGCGTGCCAATCCCGGCTCCGAAGCCGTCGTTTGGCATGCCGTCCCAGCAGATCAAGTGGTCGGCCGGCTGAAAACCGACGCGGCAACGGGACTGGACGCGAGCGAGGCATCTCGGCGGCTTGGTGAATACGGTCCCAACCGCCTGCCGGAGGGGAAGAAGAGAGGGCCGCTCGTACGGTTCCTCGCCCAGCTCAACAATATTCTCGTCTATGTGCTGCTCGGCGCCGGCTTCGTAAAGCTTATGGTCGGTCTGTGGCTCGACGCTGCCGTCATTCTGGGTGTCGTGATTATCAACGCTCTGCTCGGGTTCCTCCAGGAAGGCAAGGCGGAGAAGGCCCTGGATTCGATCCGCAACATGCTTTCCGCGGAAGCCCGAGCGGTTCGCGGCGGCGAGACACGCCTGATCCCGGCCGAGGAACTCGTGCCGGGAGACATCGTGCTCCTTGAATCCGGCGACCGGATCCCCGCCGATCTTCGCCTCGTCGACGTGAAGAATCTGCGGACAGAGGAAGCGGCGCTGACCGGCGAGTCGGTTCCTATCGACAAGGCGACGGGCGTCGTGACGGAGAAAGCGACGGTGGGTGATCGGAAAGGCATGGTTTTTTCCGGAACGTTGGTAGCGTCGGGGCGCGGGACCGGGGTGGTGGTTGCGACCGGTACTAACACCGAGCTGGGACGCATCAACCAGTTGATGTCCGGGGTGAGCGCGCTCGACACGCCGCTGCTCGACAGATCAAAGGGTTCGGCTACGCGATCACAGCGGTAATCGCGGTGGTCGGGGCCATCGTCTTCGCCTATGGCCGATGGGTCCGGGGCATGGACTTTGTTCCAATTTTTCAGGCTGTCGTCAGCATCGCCGTATCCGTGATCCCCGAAGGACTGCCGGCGCTGATCACCGTTACCCTAGCGATTGGCGTGCAGCGCATGGCCCAGCGTAACGCCATCGTCCGGCGGCTCCCAGCAGTGGAAACCCTGGGCTCGGTGTCCCGGATCTGCTCCGACAAGACCGGGACGCTGACCTTGATGGAAATGATGGTGGTCTCGGCGGTCACTGCCGATACAGCCTACAAGGTCACTGGCCAGGGTTATGCCCCCGAAGGCGAGGTTCTGAAGGATGGGGTACCGGCAGGGGAGGACTCGGTTCTCGGGCTGAATGGGGCGCGTCTCCATGCTCTGCAACGACGCTGAGCTTCGTCAGGGAGAAGGAGTCTGGAAGGTCGAAGGCGACCCGACCGAAGGAGCGCTCTATCCGTTCGCTAACAAGCTCGGCCTCGAACGGCAAGCCGAGCAGACCGCCTATCCCCGGATCGACGCCATCCCGTTCGAATCCGAGCATCGCTTCATGGCCACATTACACAAAGGGAATGCCGGCAAGCAGTTTCTCTTGGTCAAGGGCGCGCCCGAGGTAATCCTCGATCATTGCGATCGTCAGGCAGTTGCCAGCGGCCAACCCCAGCCCATCAATCGCGACCGTTTTTCAACTGCGTCTAACGAGTTGGCTGCGCAGGGTGAGCGCGTGTTGGCCTTGGCGTGGCTCGAAGATCCGGGAGTTGCCACCGGAAACCTTGCTCCGGCTGATCTCCCGAAGAGCCTGGTTCTGCTCGGCCTGATCGGGTTGCTCGATCCGCCTCGGACGGAGGCGATCGAGGCCGTAACAGAGTGCCATGCCGGCGGCATCCGGGTGACGATGATCACCGGAGATCACAAGATTACCGCGGCCGCGATCGCCAAAATGCTCGGCATCGGCGACGGCAGGACCGCGGTCACCGGCGCAGAGATCGAGGAAATGGACACGGCGA
>DASXMC010000119.1:0-1943 GCA_036495885.1 Allostellaceae bacterium
CCGGTCTGCGGCTGTTCGCGTTCGACAGTGCACACGAACTCGACAAATTGGCTCGCTCGGCGCCAGGTTCACAGGTGTTCTGCCGCATCCTCGTCGATTGTCAGGGCGCCGAATGGCCGCTGTCGCGAAAATTCGGCTGCACGCCAGGGATGGCGGTCGACTTGCTGCGGCGGGCGCGGGATCTCGGTCTCGATCCCTATGGCGTATCATTTCACGTCGGTTCGCAGCAAACCGATCTCCGCCAGTGGGATGGTGCCATCGGCGCTGCGGCTCGGATGTTCTCGCTGTTGGCCAAAGCCGATATCGATTTGCGGATGGTCAATATCGGCGGCGGTTTTCCGGCGCACTACACCGGCGACGTGCCGGCCATCGAGCACTATGCCCGAGCAGTGATGGTGGCGGTGACCCGGCATTTTGGCAACCACCTGCCCGAGATCATTATTGAGCCGGGCCGTTCCCTGGTCGGCGATGCCGGGATTATCCACAGCGAAGTGGTGCTGATTTCGCAAAAGGCTGCCGATGACGACCGACGCTGGGTTTATCTCGATGTCGGCAAATTCAACGGCCTTGCCGAGACCATGGGCGAGAGCATCAAATACCGCATCGCCACCCCCGGGCGCGGCGGGAACTGCGGACGGGTCGTTCTCGCCGGACCGACCTGCGACAGCGCCGATATTCTCTATGAGAACAGCGATTACCGGCTGCCGCTCGGGCTTGAAATCGGCGACAAGGTCGCGATCCTGGCTGCCGGCGCCTATACCGCAAGCTACGCCTCGGTCGGGTTCAACGGTTTCGCTCCGATCCGCACCTACTGCATCTGAGCGCGGCGATCGAACCCGAAGCGGTCGGCGGTCAGCTCAAGCGGGTTCGACCGCCGCCCGCGGCATATTGGTGTGCCAGCGCATCGCGTCCCGCTCGGGGCGGATCAGCGCCATGCCGATTGCGCCGCCGACCAGCATGATGGCGCCGCATATCATGAAGCCGGTGTAAAATCCCTCGAGCGGGGTCACCGCGCTCTCGATGACCCTACCCATGACGTAGGGTGCGAGGAGCCCGGCGGAACTGCTGACGGCGGTACCGATGGAGAGCATGGCGCCGCGCTGAGCGACCGGTGTCACTTCGCCGATAACGGTATTGCTAATCACGTAGATGACCGTAGGCAGCGCTATCCCAATTGTCGTCAGGCCGATTTTGAGTGGAATGCCGGGGAGGTGTGGCATGATCACCAGCGCCGCGCCGCCGAGTGCGACAGAGACGCCGCCTAAAACGCCGCGCGCTACCCGGCTCGACACCCCCCGGGAGAGCAGGCGCTGCGACAACCAGCCGGCTGTGATCACCAGAACCGTGCTCGCCCCGGGCGGCAGCGCGCCCAAAAGGCCGATCGAGGCTTGCGTCAGGCCCAGTCCTTTGATCAGAAATGCCCCCTGCCAGGAGAGTGCCTGCGAGACACCCCAAGAGGCGCCGAAAGTTGCGCACCAGCACGCAAGGATTGTTGGGCTCAGCAGCAGTTCTCGATAGGAGACCCTTGCGGGCGTCGGCGCCGCACCCTTCGCCCCCGGAGCGGCGATAGAGCCCTCGCGCCCGAGCGCGAGCCATGACGCCGTCCACACTAAGCCGACGATGCCGAGCACACCAAACGCCCAGTGCCAGGAGTAGTGGACGATGACCCAGTTGAGGAGCGGCAGCGCCACCATGATGCCGATGCCGGCGCCTTGCACGACGATTGCGGTGGGCAATGTGCGAAGCTCATTGAGGAACCACTTGTAGGCCGAATGCAGCGCCACGGGCGACGCCGGTCCCTCGCCGGCGCCGAGGAGGATCCGGCAAGCCACGACGGTCCCAAACCCGACTGTCCCGAGCATCGGGAATTGGGTGAGCGCCCAGACCAGCCCCAAGGCCAGCAACACCCAGCGCGTCTGCACGCGGTTGACGACAAAGCCGGT
>DASXMC010000120.1:0-5708 GCA_036495885.1 Allostellaceae bacterium
GCAATTCGACCGCGCCGCGATATTTGCGGCAGCCTGGGGTGTGCTGGCGTATTTCGGCTTTATTCACGGCACGGCCCTCGGCATCGGCAGCTCGACGCCGGTCGCCGTTGGCTATGTGATCATTGCTGCCGTCTGTGTGGCGGTCGGCCGGCAGCACCTGCCGCAAACGATCGGCATCGCCGAACCTGCTGCGGCTGAAGGCGAAGATTAAAACCGCGGGCTGAAGCTTACCGGGAAGCTACTTCCCGTCTTCCGAGTTTTCCGGCGAAGTGAAATCTAGCCGTTCTGAGAAACCCCTCGCTTTCCCATAACTTGGCTTGGGGTTCTGAGGAGGCGATCATTATTTCGGTGCAGGCGGCGCTGGTCGGCTTGTTGCGGGAACGGCTCGCCGGTTACGAGGCTGTGAACGATCCGCGTCGCGCTGCGTTGACGGCCGGATTCAGGGTTTGGCCGGGCCTGCCGGCGCTTTTGCCACGGTCGAGGTTGCGGCGCGGGCCTTCTCAGGAACCTTTACGATTTTGGTGGTCGTGCCCCGATTGTCAAATTCGATGTGGACCAAGTAGATGCCGCTTGCGTCTTTCCCGCGATAATCCCAGCTCTCGGGTATATCCTCGTCCTCGTCGCCTGCGTCGGTGCGCCAGGGCTCCCCGAGCAGCGCCTCGACCTGTTTCTCGGTAGTATGGCCGGGGACCACCGAGGCGAGGGTTTTTGCGCTGAACTCTTGCTGCACCCCGAGCTCGGTCGAGGTCGGCGGGGGGAGGCGCTTCAGGCTGATCAGCTCGGCCTTTGCCACGACCAATTCGCCGTCATCGTGGGCAGGCCCTTGGGTCTGGTGCGGGATGAAGTACCGGAGGTCTCGAAGCTTCACGGCGACGTCGACGCCAGCGGCGCGATCGATCGTCACCGGCGTCGTCTGGTAGATAAGCACATACCCAGCGGGACCAAACCAGCTCCACGTAACCGCCGGCGTCTCGGCCAACGCGCCTCCGGCGCCACCGCTCCGGCCGCGGGAGGTCGCGCCGAGCGATGCCTCGAGCTGAGCAAAAGTCTTCTTCGCCGGCTGCGCCGGGAGGAGTTGCACCGGAACCGTAATGCTGAGCGTGTAGCGGCCGGCCGCCATTTTGGGACACGACCCTATCAGGGCCCGATCCCCCGCGGGCTGCTTCAAATCCTGCGCCAGCGCAACCGCGCACGACGTGCATGCCGCGGATTTGTCGGCGGTCGCGCATTTCCCTTGCAGGATCACCGGTTCGCCGGTTGCCTGTTGCGCGCCCTGCGCCGCGACCAGCGGGACGCTGAGCGCCGCTGCGCCGATCAGCAGCAATGCAAAATTCTGCACCTCACCACTCCGAAACGCGTCAGCAATCGCCAAGCTCTATCGGCGCCATTGCCGATCTGTCCGTGAAATGAGCGGCGGACGGAACCCCGCCGAAGCTGCCGGAAGCACAAACTTCGGGCGTGGCTCCGTCAGGCCGCGCGAGACGATCAGTCGTTCGTGCCCCCTTCGGCGCCTTGTCCCGTTATGACCTGCGCGGCGTTGCCCTTCAACTGGAGGACCGTCACCCCCGAGCCGGCGCGATCCATGTTATAGATGTAGCCGCGGTCGTCCACTTCCCCGAGGTCGGAAAAGGTCGCATTCGGGCAGTAGGTCGTCGACAGGATCCCGCCAGCGCTCGCGCAATTCGGCAGAGTGTTGGCGTTCGGCGCCTGGATGAAGTAGGCGATTCGTCTGGGGCTGGTCGGGTCGCGAATGTCCCAGACCTGTATCCCGGCGTTGAAGTATGCCGCGACGATGATCTTGCCGTAATAGGGAGCATAAATTTCCCGATTGAGCTCATGGATCCCGAAGCGCGCCCCCTTCTCGCAGAAATTGCCCGGGAACTGCCCGAGCGCCAAGGTCGCAAACGGCCAGATCGCTTGGGTGAGGTTGCCGTTAGCGTTCACCGTTGGGGTGATGTCGAGCAGCGTCGGGTTCTTCCAATCCTGCGGTGCGCAATCGTTGGCGGTCTGCTCCGACGTGATCGCCAGCAGATCCCATGTTTGCGGCGTACCGGCGAGCGAACTCGCTACCCAGTTCGTCTGTGTTTGCGGGATCGGGACCCCGAAGATCGGGATCGAGGTATGCGCCCCTTGCGACGGTTTCATGGTGACGTAGCTTATCTGCGGATAAAGCAGGTCGCCCTGGGTCGGAAAGTTCGCGCAATCCGAGTTGGTGGAGACGGTGCAGCCGTCGAGCAGCTTGTCTCGGTCTGTAATCTGGACCACGCCGTCCTGGCCGACCCCATAAGGAAAATACACCTCATGTAGTACAGGCACGCCGGTGGTGGGATATTGTACGCTTGTGTTTACATTGTATAGGCCCGCCGAATACGCCTGATGGACGCCACCGGGGGGATTGGTGAAGCCCTCATAGCAGTTGGGCCCGGGGTCATTGTAACAACTTTCGTAGCCGGGCGAAGTGGCCGCTCCCGGCTGCTGCCCGACCAGCCCCCACTCGCGGATGAAGACCGGATTGTGCGGATCATGTAGATCGAAGATGTAAATGTGCTGCTTCGACCCGCTTTCGTTCCAAACCGGGAAACCGTCACTGTCCGACTGCGCGATCATGTAGGCGATACCGGTATCGCACTCCCACCAGATGTGGTGGTTGGCCGTCAGAAATTGATTGTTCGTCAGACTGGCGCCCGCGTTCGTCACACTCTGGCCCTGGGCGGTTGTTTGCATGGACGGGCCGCCGAGCAGGATGGTGATGAGAACCGGCGCCCGCGGATTGGTGACATCCCAGATCTCCTGATTCAACGATCCGCTGTGCCGGACCATGAACCAGTGGTTCGGGTATAGATCGCCCGCCAGCGTGTTGCCGCCACATACGGCGACATGCGTCGCGCCGCTGCCGGCGGTATTCGTGACGGGGAAGATCGACGGGATGTGATAGAGATAAACCGGGTTTGCCGGGTTGGTCACGTCGATGAGCGAGGTGCCGTTGCTCTCGACTTGACCGGTCAGCGGGTTCATCGCCGAGCCGGGGCTGTTCGCGACGTAGGCGATGTAGCGGCCGTTTTGGTCCTCGATCCAGCCGTCGTCGGAACTGGCGCGGCCCTGGTTGTCGTTGAACCCGACGACCCGCATGTTCCAGGTCGACTGCTGGTCAAAGCCTTTCGGCGGGGGCGGGATGTCCGGCGGCAGGCCGGCAGCCCCCTCGTTCCCTAGGGTCTCTGTAACCGTCGGAACGTACGGCCCATCAGGGAGATAAGGTCCAGGATGTCTCCCGAAAGTTGAAGGTCCGTTATAAGATCCGTTATATTGCGCCCAAGCTTGGCTCGCCAGTCCGATTGTAATTGTGACAGCAAGTGACAGCCAGAAGGCCGATTTGCGCGTCATGGCGATTGCCCTCCCAACATGCTTTTTCGGAACGGTAGGCTGGGAAGTTAGTGCGTGCCGGTTTTATGGTGTCAAGCGCAAAGCGTATATGTCAGAAACCCGCGGCAGAGCAGCCCAATCTAGCCCGACCGGCCAGCGAGAAACGGTTATGACGCGGGTCGTGAGCAGATCAGCGATCACCGATATATGCATGAGTTGAGAGACGTCGCTTGCCAGAACTCTCGGCGATGGCTCTTGCCACTGGGGTTGACCGGTTAACCTTGCGATCGGGCGCGCTGGACTGAACGTCCGCTTCCCAGTCTCTCAAAACCTCCCCACCGGGTCGGGCAAGGTCCGGAATGGGGGCACGAAGAGCGGTTCCCGCCGCGAATGCTGAGGGTCGGCTTAGGGTCGACTGCCGCGGTTCGAGCAGCGTCCCGCGAACGGCCATGGTCGGCGCATCTCGCCCATTGCCTTGCGTCTTGGCGATGGTCGGCTAACTGAACGGACACCGGCTGTTCAGCCTTGGCCGCGGGAACCGCTCTTCATGCCCCACAGCGGCCGCTCGCAATACTCACCGGGATCGGCTCAGTCGGGTGGAAACCCGCCGCGTTGCAGTGCAAAATTGCCGAGGGGCAGGGTTGATTACCCGCTGTCCGTCGTGACTGGCGATGCGCACGGTTGCGTTCGATTGATCATCTTCCATCGGAGGCGCAAACTGAGAAACGGGGTAGCCTTCCCGGGAGGAGCCACTGAGCGCAGAGCGGGTCGAACGCCGGCTCGCGGCCATTCTCGCCGCCGACGTCGCCGGATATAGCCGCCTCATGGGTCAGGACGAAGCCGGCACCCTCGCAAGGCTCCGAACTCATCGCCGCGAGCTCATCGACCCCAAGATTGCCGAACACAAAGGCCGCATCGTCAAGACAACCGGTGATGGCATCCTCATCGAATACCCGAGCGTCGTTGAGGCCGTCGCCTGTGCAGTCACCGTCCAGCGTGGGATGGTCGAGCGCAATGCGGGGACGCCCGAGGATCAGAGGATCGTATTCCGGGTTGGGGGCAATCGCGGCGATGTCATCGTCGAGGACGGCGACATCCACGGCGACGGTGTGAATGTCGCCGCCCGGTTGGAGGCTCTGGCCGAACCGGGTGGTGTTTGCGTGTCGGGCACAGTCCGCGATCATGTCGGCGACAGGCTCGATTTGACGTTCGACGACATGGGCGACCAGAGCCTTAAGAACATTGCCCGCCCGATGCGGGTCTTTCGAGCTGGTCTCGGCGGGATGGAAGGTGAAACGGCGGCAGTATCAAAGGAGTCCGGCCCGGTTCTTGCCCTGCCCGACAAGCCGTCGATCGCGGTGCTGCCCTTCGCCAACATGAGCGGAGATCCGGAGCAGGAATATTTCGTCGACGGCATGGTCGAGGAGATCATCACCGCGCTCAGCCGCATCCGCTGGCTCTTCGTCCTCGCCCGCAATTCGAGCTTCACGTACAAAGGCCAAGCCGTCGACGTGAAGCAGGTCGGGCGGGAGCTCGGCGTTCGCTATGTCCCGGAAGGCTCAGTGCGGAAGGCTGGTGGCCGTGTGCGCATCACCGCACAATTGATCGAAACGGCAACCCGGTCGCATCTGTGGGCCGACCGGTTCGACGGTTCCCTTGAACACGTGTTCGACTTGCAGGACAAGGTCGCGTCGAGCGTCGCCGGCATCATCGAGCCGGCCTTGCAGGCGGCCGAGACCCAGCGCTCGGCCAGACGCCCAACGACCGATTTGACCACCTACGACTTCTATCTGCGCGCCAATGCGATGGTGTGGTCGTCGGCAAGGCACAGCCCCGAGGCGCTCCGTCTGATGGAGCAGGCGATCGCGCGCGATCCGCATTACGGGCCAGCACTCGCCTGGGCAGCGTATTGCTGTTATCGGTTGCTTCTCGATGATCGGAGTGAGGGCCGGGCGGCGGACCGTCTGAAGGGCACTGATTTCGCGAGGCGAGCCCTGGAGGTGGCTGGCGACGACCCGGGAGTCCTCGCGAACGCCGCCCAAGCCCTGGCCTATTTCGGCGAAGACATCGGCGCCATGATGGCGGTGGTCGATCGTGCACTGGCACTCAACCCGAATATCGCGCGCGGATGGCTTGTCAGCGGCACACTCAGGTTATGGGCGGGCCAGCCCGACATCGCGATCGAGCATGCCGAAGCCTCGCTGCGCCTCAGTCCCCGCGTCCGCATTGGCACGTCGTTCCTTGTAATAGGCGCTGCGCATTTCGCTAGCCGACGCTTTGGTGAGGCCGTACCGAAGCTGCTCCTCGCAATTCAGGAGGATCCAGGCTTCCCGTTGCCGTATCGCTGT
>DASXMC010000121.1:0-4402 GCA_036495885.1 Allostellaceae bacterium
TTCGACCAAAAGATTGAACATCCGGCGTTTGCGATCGGGGCCCATCGGCTCGACCAGCGCTTGGTTGCCGTCGCGCAGATCAACGCTGCACCAGATTGGCGCGCATTCGATAACGCGGCCGGGCCAGCGGCGGTCGGGCAAGTTGATCGGAGCAAATGGACGATATTTGTCAATCGGCATGCTGGGCATCGAAAACTCCTTATGCGGGGTCGCGGCCGTTACGGTGGGCCGGGCAATAATTCAGATCGTGGCCGGCGGCAGGTCAGCGCCGCAGGCCGCTGCTAAGTCGCCACAGCGCCGGCACGGCGAGCATCGACACCGGGGGCGCGCCAACAAAAACAGGACCAGTCGGGAATTCGACATCGCAAAAACCGAACCGACGATTGCGTTCCTGAGCCGGAACGGGAACAGCCTCAATCGGCGTCCTCAGGACGCCGAGCCGGTAAGTCGCAGGTTTTTGCGGATGGATAGCATTGTGTTACCTGTACCAGAGCGGCGCGCAGGGGTCAACGCTGTTTGAGATGCGAGCACGCGGCCAGCAGCATGGCACAAGCAGTCTTGTGGGGAAACCATAGGTTTCACAAGCTGTAGCGCTTTTGCCACTGTTGCTTCACAGCAACACACGGGCGCAAAAGCCACGAAGCGGGGCTGGCTCGATTGACTCCGAGTCAGCCGGGGATAGTATTGCCCGTGAAGAATCGTGGGGGGTTCGCTGTATCATACAGACCCAGATAAATAGTAGTCCAGATTTGCGCCTGATCGGTTCGCTACTCGATGTCGTCAACACCTTGATGTCATCAATGCTGGCGCATGTTTTTGGGCCGAGAGGGTAAAGCGGGGAATGGGGCCGAGCATGGTGCGGCCGGAAAAGACGGGGGCAAAGTGGAACACGCGTCCGAACATGCGAATATCGTGCCGTTTCCGCCAGCGGCAAAGCGAACGCCGCCGAGGTTAGACGGTGGGCCAGTAGCGGTCGCCAACAAGTACGAATTTACCGACGCCGAGCTCGCGCTCCTGTGCCGCTGGTTTTCTGCAATGAAATACGCGTTTTGCGGCACCGAAGGTGTGATGATTGTCAGCCATCTCGAAAATTACTCGGCGGTGGGGTTATACAACAGAGCCGGCGGAGCGCCCAATTGTTTAATCGCCAAGCATGAGGTGCGTGACGGCGTCCGTTTCTTCTGGTCGACGGAATTCGATCCGCCACGCCCGATCGGTGATCTATCGGAAATCGTTAATGCCCAAATTCGCGCAATTCGCCCGCCGCGCAACGAAAAGGGCTGGCTCGATCCGGCGGGCTGGATGGGGGTCTATGCCGCGCGCCTGATTGCGCGACAAATGGAGGTGGTCTAGCCCGCGCAGCGAAAACCCGGCTCGGTTGGGGGTTGACCGCGCCAGTCCACGCTCTCGGCAGCGAGACGCGGGTTATCTTCGCGAACTCCGATCTAACGCATCTATCCGGCGGTGGACGCCCCAGGCGCCGTGATCGTCTTTGACGTCTCACGCCTGATCGCCTGCGCCGGGCGCGTCACACCGAGCGGGATCGAGCGGGTCGAACTGGCTTACGCCCGCCACCTGATAGCCGGCGCGACGCCGCGATGTTTTGTGCGGATCACCCGTTGGGGACGATTGGCATCGCTGCCGCCGCCCGCGGTTGAGCGCTATGTCCAGGCGCTGACTGCACTGTGGCGCCTCGGGTCGGGCGTAGGACGTCGCAGCGGTCTGCGATTGGCGGCGCTGCGGTTGCGGTTTGCCCGCTGGTCGAGGCCGCGCGCCTCCCCGACCCGGCCGTTCGGTGCAACGACAAAGCCGGTTTACCTCTTGGTGTCACATCATCATCTCGAAAAGCATGCTGTTGTCGCTCGGCTCAAGCGGCGGCATGGCATGTCGTTTGTTTGCCTCGTCCACGATCTGATCCCAATCCAGTTTCCGGAGTACGCGCGACCCGGCCAGAATTTGCAGCATCAGCGGCGCATCGAAACCGTCGCGGCGCTCGCCGATGCCATCGTCGTTCCCTCTGCTGCCACAGCAGCGGCGCTGCGGCCGTGGATCCGCGGCGGCGGCCGCAATCTGCCGATCACAGTGGCGCCTTTTGGCGTCGAGCCGCCGGCAATTCAGGCCGCTGAGCCGGCCTTGCCGGAACGTCCCTACTTTGTCTGTCTAGGGACAATCGAGGCGCGCAAAAACCATTTGCTGTTGCTCAATCTGTGGCGCGATTTCGTCGCCCGAAACGGCGGTCGGACGCCGGGTCTGGTACTGATCGGGCGGCGCGGCTGGGAGATCGAAAACACCATCGACATGCTCGACCGCTGTCCGGCGCTGCGCGGGTATGTCCGGGAACACAGCACGGCGCCGGATGCGCAAGCAACGCAACTGTTGAAGAATGCGCGGGCCCTGCTGTTGCCGGCATATGCCGAAGGCTTTGGCTTTCCGCTGATCGAGGCGCTGGCCTGCGGCACTCCCGTCCTGTGCAGCGACATTCCGGCGCTGCGCGAGCTTGGCGGCGCCATACCCGAATATTTCGATCCGCTCGATGGTGCCGCATGGCGCGCGGCTATTGTTGAATATGCCGCCGATCCGTCGCCGCGGCGCGACGCGCAGCTGCAGCGGCTGGCGCTGTGGCGGCCGCCGCGCTGGGCAGATCACTTCGCCGCGGTTGAAGCGCTGGTTGCCGAGCTGACGGCAGCGCCCGGCGGCGGGTGTTAAGTTTTATTCTTTAGCGGCGAGCGTCCGCCACGGCTGAGGTGGCGCATGACACCGGCGAGATCGATCGATTCAGCTGCGACCCGGCGACTTTCCTCCAAGAGGATTTGGACGGCGGCGCGGATCTGCTCTTCACTGTGTTCGGCCGTTAGAAAAAACCGCAACCGGGCCGCGCGCTCGGGCACTGCAGGATAAAGTATCGGCTGGACATTGACGCCGCGGTCGAACATCGCCTGAGCGAGCCGTCCGGCCCGGATTGAGCCGCCCGTGATAATGGGCACGATCGCAGCGCCGATCGAGCCGCCGACATCGAGCCCGCCCTCTCGGGCGAGCCGCAGGAACAGGTTGGCGCGGTCGTTGAGCCGGCGGACCCGTGCCGGCTCGCGCCGCAGCAGCTCGAGTGCCGCCAGCGCCGCCGCCGCCAAGGGCGGCGCCATCCCGACCGAAAACACAAAACCGGGGAGGACCAATTTCAAGTAGCCGATCAGCTCGCTGGAGCCGGCGATGTAGCCTCCACAAGAGACCAGCGCCTTGCTGAGGGTGCCCATCCAGATGTCGACCTCGGTCGGGTCCACGCCAAAACGGTCTGCAATGCCAAAACCGCGTGGCCCGAGCACCCCCAGCGCGTGCGCCTCGTCGACCATGAGCCAGGCGCGATGCCGGCGCGCCGCGGCGATGAAAGCCGGCAGGTCGGGAACGTCGCCGTCCATGCTATAGTGGCCTTCGATCACCAGCAATGCCTGCCCGTTGCGTCGCCGGGCCTCGCCGAGCAGCCGGTCGGCAGCCTCGTAATCGAGATGGGCAAACGGCACACGCCGCGCGCCGGACAGCCTGGCGCCCTCGGTAACGCTGTTGTGGATCAGGGCATCGTGGACAATCACATCGTTGCGGCTCAACAGATGACCGATCACCGTCACGTTGGTCGAATGCCCTCCAACGAGGACGACGCTGTCCTCGGCGCCGTGCAGATCGGCGAGCGCTCGTTCGAGCTCGCGGTGAATTCCCCGCTCGCCCGAGACCGGCCGGCTTGCCGAGACCGAGGTGCCCCAGCGGTCGAGCGCAGCCTTGGCCGCGCTGACGACTTCGTGGTGGCCGTTGAGGCCGAGATAGTTGTACGAGGCAAAATTGACGTAGGTTGTGTTGCCGATCACCGTCTCGGCGCCGGCAATGCCCTCGTGCACGCGAAAAAATGGATCGGCGATATCGAGGAATTCGGCGGCCTCACGGATCAAGCGGATTTCCCTGGAGCCGTCCAGCTCCGCCACGCTGAGCCTGCCCGAAGTGCCTATCCCTCGATCGCTCCGGTCCGTTGCCGCAGTACCCTGTCGCGGTGCGGCCGCCGAAATCTTTTGTAGAAGGCGGGCCTTGGCCTGCGGCGACAATCCAAAAAGGTTGCGACCTGCCGCCAACTGCCTATTCCGCCGCCGTCCGCGGCGCCGTAACCTCCCCGGAGGCCGCGGCGACGGGCTCATCGACGAGCGCACCAATCGCTTCGTGGCGGGCCGCCAATGCCGTCAATTCGGCATCCTGCGCCCCGGGAGCCAGGGCATTGCTGAGCCGCGCCGCAATCGAGGCGACGCTTGTCCCTTCGGCTAACGCCATCAGCGGCAACTCGAGTTGCAACCGGCTTTCGAGCGCCAAACGCAGCTCAACCGCCATCAGCGAATCCATCCCCAGTTCCGACAGCGGACGCATCGGG
>DASXMC010000122.1:0-3232 GCA_036495885.1 Allostellaceae bacterium
ACCGCTCAGGCGGTAGCCGCTAAACGCAACGACAGCGCCCTTGAACGGGTGGTTGGCCGGTTGAGCCTCGAACCGCATGTCAGCGGTGCCACCTGGCAGGTCGACCGCACGATCTCCGACAGCTGAAGCCGATTGAGTAAACGTCTCGCGGAGAGTTAAACAGAACTCGTTGGCGACTCGTCGTTATGGCTCGGTTTTCGAGGTCGGCTAAATCTAGCACCAGACGATCCTCCGACTGGCACCACCTTGATCGGCCTCGCTTCAGAAGCTATTCCATGACGGGTAATGGCCGCTGGCTTCCAAGGATCAGAACCCGCATTGCGTCGCGAAAGAGCGCTGGTGCTATTTTCGGGCGGGCAGGATTCGGCAACGTGTCTCGCCTGGGCGCTCGCAAACTTCGCCACAGTCGAAACAATCGGCTTTGACTACAACCAGCGGCACCGCGTTGAACTCGACTGCCGGCTGAGGGTCATTGACCGCTTGCGTCGCGAGTTTCCGCAGTGGGCTGCGAGGCTCGGTGAAGATCATCTGATCGATTGCGCCGTTCTTGGGCAGATCAGCGACACCGCATTGACCCGCGACACCGCTATTACACTTGCCGAAAGCGGTTTGCCGAACACCTTTGTCCCCGGCCGCAACCTGCTGTTTTTCGTGCTGGCCGCCGCGGTGGCCTACCGGCGTGAGCTGCGCCATCTGGTGGGCGGCATGTGCGAGACCGACTATTCGGGATATCCCGACTGCCGCGACGACACCTTGAAGGCGCTGCAGGCGGCGTTGTCGCTGGGCATGGATCATCGCTTTGTGGTGCACACGCCGCTGATGTGGCGCGACAAGGCCGCGACTTGGGAATTGGCCCGCAAGCTCGGCGGCGCCCCACTCGTCGCGCTGATCCGCGACGAGACCCACAGCTGCTATTTGGGCGACCGCGATCGTCGCCATGAATGGGGCTTTGGCTGCGGCAATTGCCCGGCATGCGCGCTGCGCCGTGCCGGCTGGGACGCCTTTGCCGCGAGCTGCGATGACGCGGGTTAAGCGCCGCGTTGTTGGCGACAACCAAGCGTCTTGCCGATAAAAGGTAAATGCTGCGGCGCGACATTGACGGGACGCGTACCCGTCCATAAGTACCGCGCGCAGCACGGCTCCCAGAAGAGCCGTTTTTTGCATGGTGAGGATGGGTGTAATGAAGCCGACGCGACGACCGCGCAACCCGTGTTTTTCGTCCGGGCCTTGCGCCAAGCGGCCGGGCTGGTCGCCGGCGGCGTTGGAGGCGGCACTTGTCGGGCGGTCGCACCGGTCCGGGGTCGGTAAGGCGCGCCTTGTCGAAGTCGTCGATCGCTCGCGCGCAATCCTCGGCGTTCCCGCCGAGTGGCAGGTCGGCATCGTCGCCGGATCGGATACGGGGGCCATCGAGATTGCGATGTGGTCGCTGTTGGGCGCGCGCGGCGTCGACATGCTGGCTTGGGAGAATTTTGGCGAAGGCTGGGTCGAGGACGTTAAACAACTGAAATTGCCCGATGTCCGGGTCCTTCATGCCCCGTATGGTCGACTGCCCGATCTGCGGCAGGTCGCTTCCGCCCGCGATGTCGTCTTCCCGTGGAATGGCACGACGGCGGGGGTACGGGTCCCCAATGGCGACTGGATTGCTGCCGACCGTACCGGCCTCGCGATCTGCGACGCGACCTCGGCTGTCTTCGCGATGCGTCTTCCTTGGGACAAGCTCGATGTCGTCACGTGGTCGTGGCAAAAGGCGCTTGGCGGCGAGGCGGCGCACGGCATGCTGGCCCTTTCGCTGCGCGCGGTCGAGCGGCTCGAAAGCTATGTCCCGCCCTGGCCACTGCCAAAGCTCTTTCGGCTAACCGCCAACAACAAGTTGATCAAAGGGGTTTTTGTGGGCGAGACGATCAACACGCCGTCGATGCTGTGCGTCGAGGACGCGATCGACTCGCTTCTTTGGGCCGAGAAAGTGGGCGGGCTCGACGGGCTGGTCGCGCGCTCCGAACAGAACCTGTCGGTCATCGCCGACTGGGCCCGGCGCACACCGTGGATCGAGTTTCTGGCGGAGGATCCGGCAACGATCTCCTGCACCTCGCCGCAGCTCAAAATCGTCGAGCCTTGGTTTACCGCACTGTCGCCGGAGGACCGCTTTCGCATCGTGCGCACGATGACGGCGCGGCTCGAACAGGAACAGGCCGCCTACGATATCGCCAGCCACCGGGCCTCGCCGCCCGGGATCCGGATTTGGACCGGCGCCACTGTCGAAGCAAGCGATGTCGAAGCGTTGATGCCGTGGCTCGACTGGGCCTGGGACGAGCAGCGCCGCATCGCGAAGGCTGCGTAAATGAGCTCATGCGATCACCGCCGCAGACATGTCCGCAATTCATTGCAGAGAATTGCAAGGGTAGTGTGTTGCGCGTCTTCCCAGCCGAGTTTCTAGACATGCCGCTCGATGACGTTTTGGAGGCTGCGAGAGCGGGCAATCGAGCTGCACAGACAGCGGGAAGCTGCTGTTCGATGCCCGGTTCGGCAAGTAATTGCCAGGATGTGAGGTCCGAGGTACGAAATGTCGTCATCAGTATTCAGCACGATACGAATGCTCGAAGCAGCTCGGTTACATTACTTTATCGAGCGAAGCCGGCCAGATTCGCTTCGCTTAACGTGACGAAGGTAGGACAGCGGGTGGAGATTGAGATATTCGAAGACGATCACATCGAGGTTGCGATGAAAAGTCGAAGGCGGTTGAACTGCTGAAACGATTCTTAAACTGCGCGTAGCCCTGTGCCGAGCCTTTCGGCTCCTCACACATCCGGAGCACCAATGCCGAATGTTTTGATTTCCGACGATTTGAGCCCGCGCGAAGCGGAGATACTGGCCGGGCGCGGGATCGACGTCGACATGCTGCCGAGCATCACCGCCGAGGAGCTGAAGGCTCGGATTGCCGGTTATGACGGGCTTGCGGTGCGCTCGGCGACCAAGGTTACCGCCGAGCTCCTGTCGCGGGCGCAACGGCTCAAAATCGTCGGCCGGGCCGGGATCGGCATCGACAACATCGATGTTGCGGCGGCAACCGAGCGCGGCATCGTGGTCATGAACACACCCTACGGCAACTCGACGACCGCCGCCGAGCACGCGATTGCGATGCTGTTTGCGCTGTGCCGCGAGATCCCCGCCGCAGACCGCTCGACCCAGGCGGGTAAGTGGGAAAAATCGAGGTTTATGGGGGTCGAGCTGACAG
>DASXMC010000123.1:0-2736 GCA_036495885.1 Allostellaceae bacterium
TGCTTCTCCGCTACCCCTGCTGCCCGGAGCGGCAGCGCGCACCCAGCCGGTCGTCGGGACGGAAAATGCGTTGCTCGCCGCTTTTGCCAACAATGGTCATCCATTCGCGAAAATCGAAAAGCGCGATGTGGTCATCGACCAGGCGGCGCATACGATGGCGGTGACCTTCAGGATTGCGCCGGGTCCGGCAACACGCTTTGGCGCGGTTACGATATCCGGCCTCAAGAACCTCAACCCCGCCTACGTCGACCGCCGGCTGCGCTGGCGGCAGGGCCAGGTCTACGACGCCGCCAAGGTCGAGGAGACCCGGCGGGCACTGATCGAAAGCGGCCTGTTCAGCACCGTGCGCATAACCCCCCAGCCCGACCCGGCAAATCCCGGTACGGCACTCGTCGGCATCGACGCAACCGAACGCGCGCACCGCACGATCGGCGCCGGGCTCGGCTACAACACCAGTCAGGGTGTGGCCGCCAAAGTCTATTGGGAAAACCGCAACCTCTTGGGCAATGCCGAAGACCTGCGGCTAGCGGCAACCGGCGGCCAACAAGTCTACGCATTTAACGCAAATTTCCGTCGGCCTGATGTTCTCGTCACAAATCAGGATTTCCTGGCGACAGCCGAAATTGCGGACTATACGCCGATCGCCTATCACAGCCGGCGAGCGCTTGGGACCTTTGGCATCGAACGCCGGTTCGACCAGACGGTGACCGGCGGGATAGCGCTCGAACTCGAAGAAGCCAATGTCAAGCAGTTGGCCGATATATCCTCGATCATTACCTCAGCGCAGCGCACGCAGCGCTACACGCTTGTTGCACTTCCGGCCTTTCTCAAGCTCGACAGAACCGATAATCTCCTAAGCCCAACCCGCGGGTATCGCGCCGAACTCTCGGTGACGCCAGCCCACATTTTTCCATCGACTTCATCGACCGCGCTGAATTACGTGACGAATACCGTGTCGGCCAGCACTTACCGTCAGCTTGGCGAGAACGGACGCGCGGTGCTCGCCGGCCGCTTGATGGTCGCCTCGCTCGATGGCGCGCCGCTCTTCGAGCTGCCGGCCGACCAGCGCATTTATGTCGGCGGCGGCGGCACGATTCGCCCTTATGCCTATCAAACGGCCGGCGAGCTTTCGCCGAACCACGATCCGATCGGCGGCAGATCGAGCCTGGTCCTGAATTTCGAAGCACGAGTCAAGGTTACACAAACTATCGGCGTTGTTCCGTTTGTCGACGCCGGCAGCTATTACGAGAACAGCGTGCCGCAGCCCTTTCGCAATCCGCTGTTTTATGGCGCCGGCCTCGGATTGCGTTACTACACCGCCTTTGGACCATTGCGGCTCGATTTGGCGACGCCGCTCTATCGACGCAGCAGCGACTCGCCGATCCAGGTCTATATCAGCCTCGGCGAGGCGTTTTGATGCGCAAGGTCCTGCGCTGGGTTGGTGTCGCGGTCTTGGCCGTCCTCGCCCTATTTTTTGCCCTGTTCAGCTTATTACAGACACCATCGGGCAAGAAGCTCGCCGCCACCGCTGTCGCCCACGTCGCGAGCAGCCCGAATTCGGTGTGGACGATCGAGGGCCTGGGTGGAGTGCTGCCCTTCCGGATGACGGCTCGCAGGATCGCGGTCAGCGACCCGGGCGGCGTTTGGCTGAGCTTGAAGGATGTACGGCTCGACATTGATCCGGCTGCGCTGCTTAGGGGTGAGCTCGGACTGCGCCTAGTGAGCGCCGCGGAGGTCTACAAGGCGAGGTCGGCTGCCGGGCCGGCAAAGCCTCTGGTCGACTCCCTTCACGTGCCGCATCTGCCGATCCCGGTGACCGTCGATCGCCTCGAAATCGATCAGCTGGTTCTGGGGCCGGCGATGTTGGGCACGCGAGTCGTCGCGACGGTCGCGGGCGATCTCGCGGTTCGACCGGGAATCGCGCGCGCCCGTCTCGACATTCACCGCATCGACGGCTCTGCCGGCAAGATCGGCCTTCAGCTCACCCTCTCCGGCGCCAAGCCCAAGCTGCGGTTGCGGCTCGACGCAGAGGATCCCACCGGCATAGTGGATGACCGCATTTTTGGCCGGACGGATCATCTGCCGCTGGCCCTGTCGCTCGATGGGGATGGACCGATTTCCGACTGGCGCGGGCGATTGACGGCTTCGGCCGGCTCGCGCGCGCGGCTCGACGCCCTGGTCGCCCTCGGGGTTTCGAACAAGACGTCGGTCGGGCTGTCGGCGCACGCGGCCGCAGCGACGTTGCTGCCCTCGGCTCTCGTTCCGCTGATCGGCGACGATGCGAAATTGTCGCTGCACGGCGCCTTTGGCGAGCAGACCGTTGTGGATCGGCTGTCGTTCGCCGCGGCTTTTGGCACATTGGCGGGCAACGGTGAGTATGGCGGGCCGGGCGGCTCGGTAGCCGCTGATCTGCGCGCCGATTTGCGCGACCTGTCCCGGTTCGCAGCAATTGCAGGCCGGGAATTGCACGGATCCGCGATCGTCACCGCCAAGCTTAGCGGCAGCAAGTCCCGCCCGGCAGTCAAAGCCCAAATTGCCGCCTCCGAGGTGGAGGCATCCGGGGCTGGAGCCCGGTCTGTCGCGGCCGAGGTGGCAGTGACGCCGACCGGCGCGCTCGACGCCCAGCAGACGCCTTTTGCAATCGACGCGCACGGTCAGCTCGCAGGGCTTGCCCTGCCCCAAGGACTTGCGTCCCAGGGCGGGGCGCTCGCCGCACGAATCGGCGAGAAAATCACG
>DASXMC010000124.1:0-2503 GCA_036495885.1 Allostellaceae bacterium
CGCGACTTGTCGCCTGTAAGAGTCGCCGTCCGCCTGCTGCTTTCGCGAAAACCGGACGAGCGAGTAGCCGGTGACATCGGGGGGGAAATTGAAGTGCGCCACGTGCTGTCCGTTCCCTACCCGATGTCGCCCGGACGCAAAATTCGTCAAGGGTAATATCAGTCAAAGCTTGCTGATGGTGGGTCCGCCGGGATCGGGCAAGTCGATGCTGGCGGCACGCCTGCCGGCGCTGCTGCCGCCGCTCGAACCGCCCGAAGCGCTCGAGCTCGGCATGATCCAGTCGGTTGCCGGCGGGTTGCGCGGCAGCGGGCTCAACCGCGAGCGGCCGTTTCGCGATCCGCATCATTCGGCCTCGCTGCCGGCATTGATCGGCGGCGGCATGCGGGCCCGGCCGGGCGAGATTTCGCTCGCCCATAAAGGGGTGCTGTTTCTCGACGAATTGCCCGAATTCACCCGCAACGCTCTCGAAGCCCTGCGCCAGCCGCTCGAAACCGGCCATGTCAGCGTCGCCCGCGCCAATGGTCACGTCACCTATCCGGCGCGCTTCCAGCTGATCGCGGCGATGAACCCATGCCGCTGCGGCCATTTCGCCGAGGCAGGGTGCGGCCGCGCCCCGCGCTGTGCGGAAGATTACCAGGGTCGGTTGTCGGGGCCGCTTGTCGACCGGATCGATCTGCATATCGATGTGCCGGCAGTGTCGGCGGCCGATCTCGCCCTGCCGCCGCCGGCGGAGGGGAGCGCAGCGGTCGCCAACAGGGTCGCGGCGGCCCGCCGGCGCCAAAAGGCGCGCTACGCCGGATTGCCGGAACCCCGCCGCATTCATACCAACGCCGAGGCCGACGGCACATTGCTTGACGAGGTCGCCGCTCCCGACCCCGAGGGCAAGGCATTGCTGGTGCGCGCCGCCGAGCGGCTGCGGCTCTCGGCGCGTGGCTATCACCGTGTCATGCGCGTCGCCCGCACCTTGGCCGATCTCGAAGGGGCGGCGATCGTCGGCCGCCGCCACATCGCCGAAGCCCTCAGCTATCGCCGCCAACGCACCTTGCCGGAAAGCGCCAGCCGCCCCTGAACGACGCGTCATGACCGGGGGCGTTTCAGGCCGCGGGCACGGCGCGGCCGCGTGCGGCGGCCAAGGCGTGGACGGGCGAGATCTCGCTCGCCCGTCTACTGGTGCTGTTTCTCGACGGATTGCCCGAGTTCAACGAAGTTATGTAGCAAACGCACCTAGCTTAAGACCCCGGATTCCCTCCAGCCCCTCGCATGGAATAAAAGCCCGTGAGGTCCGGATAGCACTGGCCGATATAGAAAACACGTCCGGGGCCGCAGTTTGGCTCTGGTGCTGGAGCGACGCCCGCCACTGGTGCGACGCCCGCCACTGGCGCTGGTGCTGGTGGGGCCAGCATATTGGCGGTGCCGGTAACAGCACCGGTAGCCGTGCCGACGGCCCCGCCGACGATACCGCCAACCGGACCGGCTGCTGCGGCACCGTTCGCGGCCCCGGCCGCTTCCCCGGCCGCCGCACCGGAGAGAGGGCCCGACGGATAACCCGGTGCTGCGGCCGGCTGGCAGGCGCCGTTGTAAAGCGTGTAGCCCGGCGCACAGGCAGTTTGCGCCATCGCTACTCCCGACGTGCCCGCCGCCAGGGCGGCGGCGATCGCAAAGATCTTGAGCCTGGATTGCATCGTCATCTCCGCAAATGCATGCAACAGAGCGGCAGTGCGCCGCTTCCCAAGTCAACAGTGCACATCGAGGCGTGTTCCGCGTGGCGGAGCCTTAGCATGGCCAAATGATTTTACGCTAATCTGATGTTCAACATACGCTATTTGACGCCTCGTGTTCGTGCAAATAATCTGTGCGCCGCAGCGGGAGAGGCGGTGGTGACCCACATCCACGTGATCCATGAAAACGCGGCCTGGCTCGAACCGTTGGCCGCAGCGCTCGATCGGCAAGGTCTGCCATGGCGGGACTGGTTTCTCGACGAAGGTGTGTTTGATCTGTCGCGGTCGCCGCCCGAGGGCATCTTCTACAACCGGATGAGCGCCTCCTCGCACACCCGCGGCCATCGCCACGCCGCCGAACTGACGGCGTCGGTCCTGGCCTGGCTCGAGCGGCACGGGCGCCCCCTCGTCAACGGCAGCCGCGCCCTCGACCTCGAAATCAGCAAAGCGCGCCAGTACGCGGCGCTCGAGGCTGCAGGCATCCGCACCCCGGACACGATCCTCGTTGCCGGCAAGGAGCTGCTCGTTGCGGCCGCACGCAACCGCTTTGGCGATGGCTCCTTTATTCTCAAGCCAAACCGCGGCGGCAAGGGGCACGGCGTGCGGCTGTTTCACACCCTTGGGGCATTGCTCGATTACCTCGACAGCCCGGATTACGAGCCGCCGGTCGACGGCCTTCATTTATTGCAGCAATACGTCCAGGCCCCGATGCCGTTGATCACCCGCGCCGAATTCGTCGGCAGCCGTTTCATGTACGCGGTCGAGGTCGATACCAGTGACGGGTT
>DASXMC010000125.1:0-2314 GCA_036495885.1 Allostellaceae bacterium
GCCTGCATCCAGCAGGTCAATAACATCGAGGACGACGCGCTGCGCCAGCTCGATCAGGCCCGTCGCCAGCAAGCGATCCAAGGAACGGTGGACGAAGTGCGCGTGATCAACCAAACCGGGCGACAGTGGTGAGCGGCGATACAAGGCCGCCCGCGAATTTCGTCTGGCATGATCGTATCGCAAATTCCGCCGCGGGAGTTCCCGCCGCGATTGATCAAAGGAGAACAGAATGAGCCGCTTGTTTGGGCCGATGCGCCAGGTCGGGATCGTGGTCCGCGATATCGATCGGGCGATGCGCCATTGGGCCGAGGTCTGCGGCGTCGGACCGTGGTTCTATGCGGAGCAACTGCCGATGGACGCATTCCGCTACAAGGGCCGGCAGTACGATCTCAAGGTGTCGATCGCGCTGGCCAACTCCGGCGACGTGCAGCTCGAACTGATCCAGCAGCGCAACGACGTGCCGAGCCTCTACCGCGATTTCCTCGCGGCCGGGCACGAAGGTATGCAGCACTGGTCGAGCTGGCCGGAGAACTACCACGAGATCCGTGAGCGCGCGCTGCGGAGCGGCTGGCAGATCGGCCAGGAAGGCGATACGCCGCGCGGCCCGTTCATCTATTTTCTCAACGAGGGCCATCCCGGCACGATCATCGAGATGGCCGAGGCGACGCCCGTGCGCATGCGCATCTTCGACCAGGTGCGCGAGGCTGCCTGCAACTGGGACGGGCGCGACCCGATCCGCCTCAACTGGCCGAGGGCGTAGATCCCTGCTGCTCATCGCTGGGAGCGCCAGGGCTGTCGCTAGTCCGCGCGTAGCAGGGGTTGTGATCCGGTTTGCTGATGTGGCGGCTCGCTCCCCGCTAAGACGGTGGCTCGCCGCGTGACAGCAGCACGCTGTGCAACGTCACGACATAGGTGCGGCAGCGACCGACCACTAGATGATCTTGCTCGATCGTCTCCCAACTGATCGGCCCATCCCCCATTTCCGCGATCCAGTCTTCTGCCTCTTCGCGCGGTGCATCCTGCGTCCAATGCAGCCGTGCGCTACCCCGCACCGCGCCGAATATCCCGGAAACCCCCGGGGGAAAGAGAATCGCCCCCCAACCGCGCCGATCTTCTGGGTCGAGCACCATTTCTGCGGCCTTATTACGGATGTCTCGGTCTGACCGGCGAAAATCTACTGCCGTTCTGCCCGCTCGACGCCCGTCAGGTCCATCGACCAGGGCAAGGCCGAGCGGCACCAGCCCTGCCGCCTCGGCGGCTCAAACTGCGCGCGCTGGTCGATCCCGCCAACGCGCAGTCCAACGGTAGAGGGGTTCGGCTCGGGCGCGGCGGCATAAATCGGCGCACCGCATTCGGGACAGAAGGCGTGCGCGCGCTTGTTCCCGCTTTCGGCGGTCTTGACGTACATCTTCGGGGTCCCGCTTTTCAGCACGAACGTCCCCGGCAGGCTCGCTATGTTAGTTCGGAACGCCGTGCCGGTCAGCCTCTGGCAATCTGTGCAATGGCAGACCCTGACGGTCACCGGATCGACCTCGGCCTCATAGGTGACCTGCCCGCAATGGCACCCGCCGGTCACTTTCATTGTCTTCTCCGTCCCAATTCCGTCGGTCGCTTGCAAGCGCTTGGGGATGCCAGGATCATGCCTCCGCGTCCGCCCCCGGCGATTGCGTGTCAATCATAGCAGCTCCGCACACCGCCGCGTCGCTGGGCTAAGAGCGGTAACGATCGCCTCGGCGCTGAAGCATTCGGACATCCCGGGTTCGGCCTCCCTCGGGTCGCCGCAATCCAGGCAATAGACGCGCAATCGCCGCTTAATTTTGATCTTGGTGAACTGCTCTCTTTTTGCCAAAATGGCGAGCAATCTCGCATGCAACTCGCGGGATGAGAGAGTATCGGTTAAAATCCAACGGCCACATTGGAGGAGGAAATGTCTATTATCGCTTGGATCATCCTTGGGCTGATAGCCGGATTTATCGCCAGTAAGATCGTGAACAAGGAGGGGGAAGGCTTCTTCCTTGACATCGTCCTCGGCATCATTGGGGCCCTCGTTGGCGGCTGGTTATTTGCGTTTTTCGGCGCAAGGGGAGTGACTGGCCTCAACCTGTACAGCATGTTGGTCGCTATCGTCGGCGCGATCGTCGTGCTAGTTGTTTATCACGCAATCCGACGGGCTGTGTGAGGTGAACCGGGCGGACTTGCTGCGCAGTCACGGTGACTGCAAGGGGAAATGCCCAAGGTCGAGTTCGACGATCCCGGCGCTAACCGGGCGATGGGCTCAGTCGGCTGCCGCCGCTCCGTCCCGGTCACAGCGATC
>DASXMC010000126.1:0-2039 GCA_036495885.1 Allostellaceae bacterium
CGAGATCGCGCGGCGTTTGGCGCGGCTGGCGCAGGCGCCGTTTGTCAAGGTCGAGGCGACCAAGTTTACCGAGGTCGGCTATGTCGGCCGCGATGTCGAGCAGATCATGCGCGACCTTGTCGAGATCTCGATCGGGATGACGCGCGAACGGCTGCGTAAGGAGGTCGAGCCCAAAGCCGAGATCGCCGCCGAGGAGCGGGTGCTCGACGCGCTGGTCGGCTCGAACGCCAGCGCCGACACCCGCCAGAAATTTCGCAAGCAATTGCGTGAGGGTGCACTCGACGACCGCGAGGTCGAAGTCGCGGTTCAGGAGAGCCCGGCCGCCAATCTGCCGACCTTCGAGATCCCGGGTATGCCGGGCGCGCAAATGGGAATGTTGAATTTGGGCGACATTTTCGGCAAGGCGTTCGGCACCCGCACCAAGCCGAAGCGGATGACAGTGGCCGACAGCCACCGTGTCCTGATCGCCGAGGAGAGCGACAAGCTGCTCGACCAGGAAATGGTTGTGCGTGAGGCGATCGCCGCCGCCGAGCAGAACGGCATCGTCTTTATCGACGAGATAGACAAGATTTGCGGACGCGGCGAACGCGCGGGCGGCGTCGGCGGGCCCGATGTCAGCCGCGAGGGCGTCCAGCGCGACCTGTTGCCGTTGATCGAAGGCACTACGGTTGCAACCAAGCATGGCTCAGTCAAATCGGACCACGTGCTGTTTATCGCCTCGGGCGCCTTTCACCAGACCAAGCCCGCTGACCTGTTGCCCGAATTGCAGGGCCGCCTGCCGATCCGGGTCGAGCTGAAGGCGCTCGACCGCGCCGATTTCCGCCGCATCCTGGTCGAGCCGGAAGCGAGCCTGATCAAGCAATACAAGGCTCTGCTGTCGACCGAGGGGGTGACGCTCGATTTCGACGAGGAAGCGATCGACGAGCTCGCATTACTGGCCGAGGAAATCAACACCGCGGTCGAGAATATCGGCGCCCGCCGATTGCACACCATCCTCGAGCGGTTGTTGGAAGAAATCAGCTTTACCGCCTCCGACCGGCCCGAGGGAACTCTGGTGCGGATTGATCGCGGCTATGTGCGCGACCAGGTCGGCGCGCTGGCGCAAGACGCCGATCTGTCGAAGTTCATCTTATAGGGCGCCCATATGCCGCCGATCTGGCCGGTTGAAGAAGCGCCTGCGGACCTATAGGCGCTGCGGGTCGATCATGATCGAAACCGGCAGGTCGCTGCTGACAAAAATAGGCCGCAGCAGATGCGAGCGGAAACGCCATTGCCGGTCGGCGGCGAGCGCGCACAGCACCTCAAAATCGGCGATCATCGAGGGCGGCTTGACGCCGCGATAGGGCGGCCGGCCGTCAGCGCGGTAGAGCGTCATGATCCCGACCGCGCGGGTCTCCGGCGCCGCGTCGTCGGCAAAGACCTGGAGATTGGTGATCAGGTGACGCGTCGAGCTGTTGCCGATCTGGCGGCGCCGGGCGTAAAAAGCGCGGATCTTGTCGGTTCCTTCGAAGCGGTTGTTGCCGACGGCATAGAGTGCGTCGGGTAGATAAAATTCGTGCGCCCGGTCGCCGCCGTTGTGATCCACCTCCGCCCAATAATTCGCGATCAGCCGATTGAGCGCGTACCACAGCGCCACGTCCTTGCTTTCCGGCACCGGCATGACGATCCTCCCCGTCAACCTTCCGCCGCCACCCCCGATCCCTAGCGTTACTATTGTCGAGTGTTTATACGGCGCCTGCCACTATCGCTCGCCGATGGCAACGACGGCTGCTGAAATATATGGATGCGCGATCGGCGCTGCACCACGGGAGGCGATCGCTGATCGATGCTCCTGCTCGGAGCGGTGCCGGTTGCCGCTTTCGCCCTCAGCTTCTGGCACGCCGCGCTCTGCCGCGGGGGCGGCCGCGCTTGCGGCCGAGGCCGAGCTCCTTGGCCATTGCCGAGCGCTGCTCGGAATAGGCTGGTGCGGTCAGCGGATGGTCGCTCGCCAATTTCCAACGCCGCAAATATTCGGCTACCCGTAAACCATGTCTGGTCCC
>DASXMC010000127.1:0-7085 GCA_036495885.1 Allostellaceae bacterium
CCTTCGATCGCAACCTGGCGCCCTTGGCCGCGCAGGACGTCCTCGGTCAGATCGAGCGGGAAGCCGTAGGTGTCGTACAGCCGGAACGCGGTTTCGCCGGGAAACGGCTCGCCGGGCCGCAGCCGTGCCGTCTCCTCTTCCAACAGCTTGAGGCCGCGGTCGAGGGTCTGCTTGAAATTGGTTTCTTCGAGCCTCAGGGTTTCGGTGATCAGCGGCTGGGCGCGCACCAGTTCGCCATAGGCTGCCCCCATCTGCTGCACCAGGGCCGGCACCAGCCGCCACATCAGCGGCTCTTTGCAACCGAGCATATGGGCATGGCGCATCGCCCGGCGCATGATCCGGCGCAGCACATAGCCGCGTCCCTCCCTGCTGGGCAGCACGCCGTCGGCAATCAGAAAGGCACTGGCGCGCAGATGGTCCGCGATGACCCGGTGCGAGACCGCATGGGCGCCGTCGGCAGCGACCCCCGATGCGTCCGCCGACGCCTCGATCAGGGTGCGGAACAGGTCAATGTCGTAATTGTCGTGTTTCCCCTGCAATACGGCGGCGATGCGTTCGAGCCCCATCCCGGTGTCGATCGACGGGTGCGGCAGGGCTACACGCTCGCCGGGACCAAGCTGATCGTATTGCGTGAATACAAGGTTCCAGATCTCGACAAAGCGGTCGCCGTCGGCGTCGGGGCTGCCTGGCGGTCCGCCCGGGATCGAGGGCCCATGGTCCCAAAAGATCTCGGAGCACGGGCCGCATGGACCGACATCGCCCATCGACCAGAAATTGTCGGAGGTCGCGATGCGGATAATGCGGTCTTCGGGCAGCCCGGCGATTTTGGCCCACAGCCGCGCCGCCTCGTCATCTTCGGCATAGACCGTGACCAACAGGCGGTCGCGCGGCAGCCCGAATTCGCGCGTGATCAGGTTCCAGGCTAGCTCGATCGCTCGGTCCTTGAAGTAATCGCCGAACGAGAAATTGCCGAGCATCTCGAAAAACGTGTGATGTCGGGCGGTATAGCCGACGTTTTCGAGATCGTTGTGCTTGCCGCCGGCGCGCACGCATTTCTGCGCCGTGGCGGCGCGCTGATAGGGCCGCTTTTCCAAGCCGGTAAAGACGTTCTTGAACTGCACCATCCCGGCATTGGTGAACAGCAAGGTCGGGTCGTTACGCGGCACCAGCGGGCTCGACGGCACGATTTCGTGGCCGTTTTTGGCGAAATAATCGAGAAACGCGGCGCGGATATCGTTGGTCGTGTGCATAATACAGATTGTGGCCTCGCCTCGCTGCAGTGCAAGAGGCGCGTTCGCGGATCAGCGGCGAATCGGGCGGAACTCGCCAGACGCGTTCCGCGCATCACTAGAGGGGGCACCTTTGTCACGAGTGAGCGGGCAAACGAATTGCCGGCACCGGCGCCCTAGGCTTTCCGGCGAAATCTAAGGCGGGGTCGAGCGAGCGTCCAAAAGCGTGGTTATATGATGGGTAACGGCACGAGATTGGGGCGGCCGGGGCGCCGACGACCGGCTGGACAGGCGCGCGCCCGATCCTCTATAAGCGCCCCTCGCCGATGTGCCCAGGTAGCTCAGTTGGTAGAGCAACGGACTGAAAATCCGTGTGTCGGTGGTTCAATTCCGCCCCTGGGCACCACAATCATCGGCGTTTAGTCAGGATTAAATCAGGCACTCATAGCCTCAAGGCCGCTCGGCGGTAGCGGCTTTTTCATGTCGCGACCCGCGACACGCAGCCCGCTGCCCGCGGGCCTTGCGCGCCTTGGAACCAACCGTTAAACAAACCCGAAAGGCGCTCACGGTGAAACATCACGGTCCTCTCTGGATCTACACTCTGCTGATCGCGCTCGCGGCTGGGCTCGCGTCGTGCAAGCCGGCTGAAAAGCCGACAGCCGAGGTGAGACCGGTGCGAACCGTGACCGTCGCCAAGACCGAGACCAGCGAGCCGGTGGTGCTGACCGGTCATATCCACGCGCAAGACGAAGCAGCACTCGCCTTCCGTGTCAGCGGGCGGATGATCCAACGCGCGGTCAATGTCGGCGACCGGGTCGAGCCGGGCCAAGTCGTTGCCAAGCTCGACCCGGAGAACGAGCTGAATGCCGAGCGCTCGGCGCAAGCAGCGATGACCGCCGCCCAAGGGCAAGCCAATTACGCCCGCAACCATTACGACCGCCAGCGCCAATTGCTGGCGAACGGGCACACGACCCGCGCGCGCTACGATCAGGCGCAAAAGGCGCTGAAGAACGCGCAAGCGGCGGTCGACAACGCCCGGGCGCAGCTGCAGATTGCCAGAGACCGGGTCGGCTATACGACATTGAAGGCCGATGGTGCCGGAACCGTGACCGCCCGCGGCGCTGAACCCGGCGAGGTCGTGCAGGCCGGGCAAATGATCGTCCGGCTGGCCCGCCAAGGCGGGCTCGACGCGGCCTTCGACGTGCCGGCACAAGTGCTGCGCGCGGCACCGGCGGGTTCAAAGATATCGGTCAGATTGGCGGACGACCCGACCGTGACGACAACGGGACAAGTCAGGGAAGTAGCGCCGCAAGCCGACCCGGTGACCCGGACCTTCGAGGTCAAGGTCGCGCTCGACGAGCCCCCGCCGACGATGCGGCTCGGCGCCACCGTCATCGGCAGCATGACGATAAAATCCCCTCCGGCCATCGAGATCCCGGCTACCGCGCTGACCCAATTCAATCGCGAGCCTGCCGTCTGGGTCGTCGACCCGAAAAATCACACCGTCTCGCTTCGAAATATCGAATTGGCGCGCCACGATCCGGAGGCGGTGGTCGTCGCCCAGGGGCTCGACACCGGAGACATCGTCGTGACCGCCGGGGTCCAGGCGCTCCACCCCGGCGAGCAGGTCAGGCTGCTCGGGTCGCCTACCTAAATGCACTTCAATCTATCCAAATGGGCGCTCGAGCATCGCTCGTTTGTCGTCTATTTGATGATTGCGGCGACGATTGCCGGTCTGTCGGCGTTTTTTCGGTTGGGACGCGACGAGGACCCGCCCTTTGTCATCAAGACGATGGTTGTTGCCGCCGCGTGGCCTGGCGCGACCCTCGACGACACCTTGCTGCAGGTCACCGACCGGCTCGAACGCACGCTTCAAGAGACGCCGAGCCTCGATTATCTGCGCAGCTATACGACCCCCGGCGCCACGACAATCTTTGTCAATCTAAAGGGGTCTGTCCGCGCTTCCGAGATACCCGACATCTGGTACGATGTCCGCAAGAGTGTCGGCGACATGCGCCATACCTTGCCGGAAGGGATCGTTGGTCCGCGGTTCAACGACAAGTTCGGCGATGTTTTCGGGATCATCTACGGCGTCACCGCGGACGGGTTCACCCAGCGTGAACTGCGCGATTATGTCGAGGACATCCGCTCTCGACTGATGCACGTTCCGGATGTCGCCAAAATCGAGCTGCTCGGTGACCAGGACGAAAAAATCTTTGTCGAGTTTTCGGTCAAGCAGCTTGCTGGGCTCGGGATCGATCGATCGGCGCTGACCGCGGCACTTGCCGCACAGAACATCGTCCGGCCGGCGGGAATCATCCAGACCGGCAACGAAAGCCTGTTGCTGCGCGTATCCGGCGCGTTCCAGGCGGTAAGAGACATCCTCGCGGTGAATTTCGTTGCCAACGGGCGGCTGATCCGATTACGCGACATCGCCACCGTGCGCCGCGGCTATGCCGACCCGCCGCAACCGATGTTCCGGATCAATGGTCAGAACGCCATCGGCATCGCCATCTCGATGCGCGAAGGCGGCGATATTCTGACCCTGGGCCGGAATGTCGACCAGGCGATGCGCGAAATCCGGGCTAATCTGCCGATCGGCATCGAGCCGGTGCTGGTGGCCGATCAGCCGGCGGTGGTCGATCACGCGATCAGCGACTTCACCACCTCGCTGTGGCAGGCGATTGCAATCATCATGGCGGTGAGCCTTGTCAGCCTCGGGATTCGCGCAGGTGCGGTCATCGCGCTGTCGATCCCGCTGACGCTCGCGATCGTGTTTCCGGTCATGGAATTCACCGGGATTGACCTGCAGCGCATCTCGCTGGGCGCGCTGATCATAGCACTCGGGCTCTTGGTCGACGACGCGATGACCACGGTCGACGTCATGACGACGCGTCTTGCCGTCGGCGACAGCAAGGAAGGTGCGGCAAGCTTTGCCTACAAAACGGTGGCCTTGCCGATGCTGACCGGCTCGTTTGTCACCGCGGCGGGGTTCATTCCGATCGGCTTCGCGCGGAGCTCGGCCGGCGAATACACCTTTTCGATTTTCGCCGTTGTATCGTACGCGCTGATCCTGTCGTGGATTGTTGCGGTTTTGTTTGCGCCCCTGCTCGGCGTGGTGATCCTGTCAAAACCGAAAGCAAAGCCGTCCGCCAAGCCTAGTGCCATTCTCGCCTATTTTCGCCGATTTCTGGTCGGCGCGATGCGGTGGCGCTGGCTCACCATTGGGGCGACGCTCGCGGGCTTTGTCGCCGCAATCCTGGCCTCGCCCTATGTCCCGCGGCAGTTTTTCCCGCCGTCGGACCGGCCCGACCTGCTCGTCGATTTGACCCTGCCGCAAAGCGCCTCGATCTATGCCAGCGAAAGTGCCGCCGAACGGCTCGACAACCTGCTCAAAGGCGACCCCGACATCGGTCATTGGAGCACGTATGTCGGCCGCGGGGCGATCCGCTTCTACCTGCCGCTCGACGTCCAATTGCCCAATAATTTCTTTAGTCAGGCGGTGGTCGTCGCCAAGGACGTGGCGGCCCGCAAACGGCTCGAGCAAAGGCTAGAGAAGGAGCTGCCCGACGAGTTTCCAAGTGCCGTCACTCAAGTGTCGCCGCTTGGGCTCGGCCCGCCAGTCGGATGGCCGGTGCAATACCGCGTCAGCGGTCCCGACATCAATGAGGTCCGCAATATCAGCCTAAAGCTCGCCCAAATCGTCGCCACCGCGCCCGGCGCCAAGGATATCAATTTCGATTGGATCGAGCCGGCGCGGATGGTTCGCATCCAGATCGATCAGGACCAGGCGAGGCTCCTGGGCCTGAGTTCGGCGGCGATCGCCTCGGTCATGAACACGGTGGTGACCGGCACACCGGTGACCCAGGTCCGCGACGGCATCTTCCTCGTTGACGTGCTGACCCGGGCGAGGGACGAGCAGCGCCTGTCATTGGCGACGTTGCGCAACCTGCAAATCCCGCTGCCGAACGGCCGCACGGTGCCGTTGAGCCAGATCGCGAGCTTCGATTTCGGTCAGGAATACCCGTTGATCTGGCAGCGCGACCGCGTCCCGACATTAACGGTCCGGGCGGATGTCCGGCCCGGGGTATTGCCCGAAACCGTAGTCCAAACGCTGGCTCCGGCGATCGGCAAGCTCGGTGCGAGCCTGCCCACGCCTTTTCGAATCGCGACCGGCGGCACGGTCGAGGAGAGCCAGATCTCTCAGGCGTCGGTGTTCGCGGTCGTGCCGTTGATGCTGTTTGTGATGATCACCTTCTTGATGATCCAGCTGCAGAGTTTCAATCGGCTCTTTTTGGTGTTGAGCGTTGTGCCGATGGGCTTGATCGGGGTCATCGCAGCGCTTCTGCTGTTCCATAAGCCGCTGGGATTTGTCGCCATCCTCGGCATCCTGGCACTGCTCGGGATGATCGCGCGCAATGCGGTCATTCTAATCGAGCAGATCGATTTCGAGCTGGCGCAGGGCCTGGAGGCGTGGGACGCGGTCATCGCAGCGTGTTTGTCACGTTTCCGCCCCATCATGCTGACTGCGATCTCCACGGTGCTGGGGTTGATCCCGATCGCGATCACGATTTTCTGGGGCCCGATGGCCTACGCGGTCATGGGCGGGTTGCTGGTCGCGACGGTCCTGACGCTGATCTTTCTGCCGGCGCTCTATGTTGCGTGGTTTCGGGTTCGCGAGCCGGGAAGGGCGAGAGACGACGTGCGAACAGGCCAAAAGGCCACCGGTGCCGCATGAGTTGGGCCGGCGGACTTACTCGATGACCTCGACCGGCGCGATTTCGCCCGCCGTTCTCGCGCGATCTCTCGCCGCGCGCGCCGCCGCATTGCTCCTCCTATGGATCATCGCTTCGGGCGGCGGGGGGGCCGATCTGTTGCCGGGCCTGGTTGCGGCACTCGCCGCCGCCGCGGTCAGCCTGCGGTTGCTTCCGCCCGGCACAGCCCGGCTTCGGCCCGTAGCACTGGTGGGGCTCGTAGCGCGGTTGCTGCAGCAATCGCTGATCGCCGGGGTCGATATCGCCCGCCGTGCGCTCGACCCGCAACTGCCGATCAACCCCGGGCTCGTGCGTTACTCTGTCGGCCTGCCCCCCGGCGCGGCGCGCAATACCTTCACAACGCTGATGAGCCTCAATCCCGGCACGGTGCCGATCGGGGCGGACCCAGGCGATGGGCTCGTGATCCATTGTCTCGATGTCAGCCAGCCGATAGCGGCACAGCTCGCCGCTGAGGAGGCGCGGCTGGTCCGCGCGATGGGGCAGAGCCTCGGCGATGGCTGATTTCCTCTTCGCCGCCGCTGCTAGTGTGCTGGCCATAGTGGCGGCGGGTCTCGTCCGCATCCTGCGCGGGCCCAATGCCGCCGATCGCATCATGGCGGCGCAACTGCTCGGCACCGGCGGCGTCGCGGTGTTGTTGCTGCTGGCGCAAGCGGTTCCGATGCCGGGCGTTGATGATGTGGCGCTGGTCTTGGCGCTGCTGGCGGCGTTTGTTGCCATCGCGTTTGTCAAAGCCGCAGCACCTGCCCCGATACCGGACCGCGAGCGGTGAGTCTCGTCCGCGATGCGGTAACGATCGTTGCGGTGTGCGCGGGCATATTCTTTTTTCTCGCCGGCTCGGTCGGGCTGCTGCGGTTTCCCGATACACTGAGCCGCCTGCATGCACTAACCAAGGCCGACAATCTCGGCCTCGGGCTGATCGTGCTCGGCGCGGCGTTGCAGGCAGAGGGGTTGTTGGCGGCGCTTAAACTCGGGGCGATTTGGCTCCTGACCGTGCTCGCCGGCGCTGTCGTCACACAGCTGGTGGCGGCCGCGGCATATCCCGAGGAGCCGCCGCCGTGATCCTTGCGATCGGCTTCGATGC
>DASXMC010000128.1:0-7387 GCA_036495885.1 Allostellaceae bacterium
TATAGGGTCGAGGTAGATTTGGATCGTGGCGGGGATCCCAAATCTGCGGGTCGACGCCGTTTAAAATCCCGGTCAGCTGTGCCGCCCGGGTGCGCAGCAACCCATCAAGTCCCCAGCCAAAATCCGGGGTCTGGATTTCACGCGCGTAGGTAGGGCTGACCGTTGTCAGATGATGCGCGAAGAACAGCCCTGCTTTGAGGAACGACACCTGACCATAAAACTCGACCCCGTCGACGGAGAAAAATTCGGGCGGCAACCCCAACTCCGGAAACACCGCTGCCGAAAACACCCCGCGATAGGCGAGGTTGTGAATGGTCAGCACGGTGACTGCTCGCCCGCTCTCGGGCGGCGAGCCCGCGAGATAAGCCGGCGCCAGGGCCCCGTGCCAGTCGTGGCAGTGCAATATATCCGGCCGCCAGGCGCGGTCTGCACCGCGGGCCAGCGCCGCTGCGATCCAGCCGAACAATCCGAAGCGCCGGTAATTGTCGAGCCAGTCGCTGCCGTCAGGGGCTGAGTAAGGGTTGCCCGGCCGGTCATAAAACGGCGGATGATCCACCAGATAGGCATAACGGTCGGTTCCGGGCAGCCGCGCGAGCGCTACTCGCACGCGCTCCGAGGCAAACGGCGTCAGCAGCCGAACGACGTCGGCGATGTCGGCAAACGCATCAAGAAACCCGGAAAACCCGGGTAACAGCAGCCGAGTGTCGACGTCGAGGGCGGCCAACGCCGGCGGTAGTGCTGCGGCGACATCGCCGAGCCCACCCGACTTGACCCACGGATAAAGCTCGGCAGTGACGTGTAGAACCCGCATCGGCCGGCGATATGCCATCGTTCAGGATGTTATCGCAAAAACAATCCCGCGCCGGCATCCGGGCCGCGTTGGCTCCGTATCGCCGCGCCAATTCAGCAGGCAGCGGCGATGGAGGCTTGCCGTCGCCCCTTTCGCCAGCGATGGCGAGTGAACCGGGGTGCGGCCCGGTCAATCGCCGTGCTATCGCACAAGCGAAATTTCTGCTCCCGCGGTCATCGTCGGCACGGCCGCCGAGTTCAGTTTTTGGTCTTGTCGACCAGGCGGTTTTCGCCGATCCACGGCATCATCGCCCGCAGCCGCTCGCCGACTTCTTCGATCGGGTGCTGGGCGGCGCGGCGGCGCATGGCCTTAAAGCTCGCCTGACCGGCGGTGTTTTCCAGCACCCATTCGCGCGCAAAACGGCCGGATTGGATCTCGGCGAGGATCTTTTTCATCTCGGCCCTGACATGGTCGTCGATGACCCGCGGTCCTCGGCTGTAATCGCCGTATTCGGCGGTGTTCGACACCGAATAGCGCATGTTGGCGATGCCGCCTTCATAGATCAGATCGACGATCAGCTTGACCTCGTGGCAGCACTCGAAATAGGCCATCTCCGGCGCGTAGCCGGCTTCCACCAGGGTCTCGAACCCAGCCAGGATCAGCGAAGTCAGCCCGCCGCACAGCACCGATTGCTCGCCAAAGAGATCGGTTTCGCATTCTTCGCGAAATGTCGTCTCGATGACGCCGGCGCGGCCGCCGCCGATCGCCGACGCGTAAGAAAGGGCCAGCTCGACCGCGTTGCCCGATGGGTTTTGCTCGACCGCCAACAGACACGGCACCCCGGCGCCGCGCAGATACTCCGAGCGTACGGTGTGGCCCGGGCCCTTGGGTGCGATCATGAACACGTCCATGTCGGGCCGCGGTTCGATCAACCGGAAATGGATGCTGAGCCCATGGGCTACGGCGAGTGCGGTGCCTTTGCGCATGTTGTCGCGCAGATCATTGGCATAAAGCTGGGCCTGCAACTCGTCGGGGGCGAGGACCATGACGATGTCGGCCCATTTTGCCGCTTCGGCCGGTGTCACCACCTTGAGGCCGGCGCTTTCGGCTTTTTGCGCCGAGGCCGAGCCCGGGCGCAAGGCCACGACGATGTCCTTGACCCCGCTGTCGCGCAGATTGTTGGCATGCGCATGGCCCTGGCTGCCATAGCCGATGACCGCGATCTTTTTCGACTTGACCAGGTTCACATCCGCATCGCGATCGTAATAGACCCGCATCTCTTTCCTCCTTTTGAATGCTCGGGCGGCCCCCATCGGGGTTCGCCGCCCCTCACCCTCCCGCTCCGCGGGTCCCTCCCTCTCCCCGCTTGCGGGAGAGGGTTGGGGTGGGGCCTCGCCCTACAAACCCGCCGGACCGCGGGAAATTGCGAGCGCACCGGTGCGCGAGATCTCGGCCAGCCCCAACGGCTCCATCAGCGCGATAAAGGCGTTGAGCTTTTCCGCCGAGCCGGTCATCTCAAAAACAAAGCTCTCGATCGTCGAGTCAACGACGCGCGCGCGAAAAATGTCCGCAAGGCGCAGCGCTTCGATGCGCATCTCGCCCTGGCCCGCGACCTTGATCAGCATCATTTCGCGCTCGACAAACGGCCCCGCATCGGTCAGATCGAGGACTTTGTGCACTGGTACCAAGCGCGACAATTGTGCCTTGATCTGTTCGATGATCATCGGCGTGCCGGTGGTCACGATCGTGATCCGCGACAGGCTGTTCCGACGATCGACTTCGGCTACGGTCAGGCTTTCGATGTTGTAGCCGCGACCCGAAAACAACCCGACGACGCGCGCCAGAATGCCGGGCTCGTTATCGACAAGAACCGCTATCGTATGCCGCTCCAGACCCACGCTCACGAAATTATCCTCGTCATTCCGGGGCGCGAGCACCGCGCGCGAGCCCGGAACCGAAGAACACGGTCGTGACCTATAGGGTCCGCCGGGTGTTTACACACGTCATGGCCGGTGTTCGTAGGTTCCGGACACGGCTTTGCAAGCCTTTCCGGAATGACAACCAGATCGCTGCCCATCGGCGATCTATGCTCAGACGAGGACCATGCCTTCTTCCGAGACCGGCTGTTGGGCTTCGTCACTGGGTCCGAGCAGCATCTCGTTGTGCGCCGCCCCCGACGGGATCATCGGAAAGCAGTTCTCCTTGGGATCGACCGCGACATCGAGGATCACCGCACCCGGCGTCCTCAGCATCCAGGCAATGGCGTCGTCGATCTCGGCCGTCTTCTCGACCCGCCTTCCGTTAGCGCCAAAGGCTTCGGCCAGTTTGACGAAGTCGGGCAGCGCCGCGGTGTAGCTTTCGGAATAGCGGCCGCCGTGCAGCAATTCCTGCCATTGCCGCACCATCCCCATATATTGATTGTTCAGGATGAAGATTTTGACCGGCAGCCGATATTGCGAAGCGGTCGACATCTCTTGGATATTCATCAGGATCGAGGCTTCGCCGGCAATATCGACGACGAGCGCGTCGGGGTGGGCGATCTGGACTCCGATCGCCGCCGGCAATCCATAGCCCATCGTGCCGAGCCCGCCCGAGGTCATCCAGTGATTGGGCTCCTCGAACTTGAAAAACTGCGCCGCCCACATCTGGTGCTGGCCGACCTCGGTGGTAACGTAAACATCGCGATCCCTTGTCAGCGCATAAAGGCGCTCGATCGCGTATTGCGGCTTGATGGCGCCGCGACAGCTCTTGTCATAACGCAGGCAGTCGCGTTTGCGCCATTGCTCGATCGCGCACCACCATTCGCTAAGATCTTTGGCGCCGAGGTCTTTGGCACGGAAATCTTTGGCGCTGGCGCCGCGCGGCCAGCTCTCGAGCATCGCCGACATCGCCTTGCCGACATCGCCGATGATCGGCAGGTCGACACGCACATTCTTGTTGATCGATGACGGATCGATGTCGATGTGGATCTTTTTCGATCCCGGCGAAAAGGCGTTCAGCCGGCCGGTCACGCGATCGTCAAAGCGGGCGCCGACTGCAATCAAAAGGTCGCAGCCATGCATGGCCAGGTTTGCCTCGTAGGTGCCGTGCATCCCGACCATGCCGAGGAAATGCGGATCGGCCGCCGGGAACGCACCCAGACCCATCAGGGTCAAGGTGCATGGCGCGTCCGCAAGCCGCACCAGTTCGGTAAATCGCGCGCACGCCTTTGGCCCCGAGTTGATCAGCCCGCCGCCGCCATAAAACAGCGGCCGCTTGGCGGCCGCGATCATCTCGATCGCCGCGGCGATGCATGCCGGTTCCGGTTCGACTTGCGGCCGATAGCTCTTGTGGTGCGAATCCTCGGGGCGGCTATAGGGGCCCAGCGCGAACAACACGTCTTTTGGCAAATCGATGACCACCGGCCCCGGCCGGCCGCTTTTGGCGACGTAAAACGCCTCATGGATCATGCGGGCGAGGTCGCGGACATCCTTGACCAGATAATTGTGCTTGGTGCACGGGCGGGTAATGCCGGTGGTGTCGGCCTCCTGAAAGGCGTCATTACCGATCAAGTGGGTCGGCACCTGACCCGTCAGGCAGATGATCGGCACCGAATCCATCAGCGCGTCGGTCAGCCCCGTCACCGCGTTCGTGGCGCCGGGGCCGCTCGTCACCAGCACCACGCCGACCCGGCCGGTCGAGCGGGCATAGCCCTCGGCGGAGTGCACCGCACCCCCTTCCTGGCGCACCAGGATGTGGCGCAATGCGTTCTGCTTGAAGAGCGCGTCGTAAATCGGCAGAACCGCACCGCCCGGATAGCCGAAAACGACATCGACGCCCTGATCCACCAGGGCTTTGATGACGATATCCGCTCCACTGATCGGCTCGGCCGACATGACATGCTCCAATCTACGGGACGCTGGTTGCCTCGCCGCGCGCCGTGGCCCGCGAGGGGGACGCGCAACTTAATAACCTAGTCCCGAATGGTCAACAAAAACCGATCAATAAAATGACGCAAACGGTCCACTAAACTTTCCGAAAATTGCTCATCAATCACCAGGTCGGCATGCAACTGGTGGCGAAACCACGTCATCTGGCGCTTAGCGTAGCGGCGTGTCGCACGCTGGGCTGCCAGTGTCGCTTCCGCAAGGGTGAGCCGGCCGCGCAGGTGGTCAAAGAGTTCGGGCAGGCCCAGGGCTTTCATGACCGGCAGGCCGGGATCGAGCGCACGCGCCGCCAGCGACTCCGCCTCGGCCAGCGCGCCGCCGTCAAGTATCGCGGCAAAGCGAAGATTGCAGGCGCTGTATACCACCTCGCGCGGCGGCATCAGCAAGATCGTCGTAAAGCGGCAGCGCGCCGCGGGATGCGGTTGGTCCTGCCAGGCTCCGATGGTGACCCCGGTCGCCTGTACCACCGCATAAGCGCGCACCAACCGCTGTGTATCTCCTGCCGGAAGGCGGCGAGCCGATGCCGGGTCCAACATCGCCAGCCGGTCGCGAAAAGCCTTGCCGCCGAGAGCGCGGTGAAGGGCGGTCGCCTCTGCGCGGATCGCCTCGGGAATTTCCGGAAACGGTGCGATCCCGTGCTGCAAGGCGCGCAGATAGAGCCCGGTGCCGCCGACGACGATCGGCAACCGTCCGGAGCCAGCTGCGACATTGATCTCGGTTAGCGCCAGTGAGCGCCACGCGCCCACCGATCCACGCTCGGCGGCGTCGAGAAAACCATAAAGCCGATGGGGTGCGCGCGCTTGGGCCGGCGCATCAGGGCGCGCGGTCAGGATTTCGAGATCCCGGTAACATTGCAGCGCGTCGGCGTTGATGACGGTTCCGCCCAACTCTTCGGCCAACGCCAATGCCAGCGCCGATTTGCCGCATGCCGTCGGACCGGCGATGATGACGACGGTTTGCGGCTCGGCGCACATCTTGTCGCGCGAATGTATGCGGGAGTAGGACAAAGGCCGATGCGGTTTGTCCTCACCTTGATCGCTGCCGGTCCCGATCATCGCCTCTCCGGCGTTGCCGCCGCCGTCTGCGAGGCTCTGACCATCGCGGCCGAGCCGATCTGGCTGGCGCCCGAGGAGGCCTGCGACATCTTCCTCGATGCCAGCGAAACGGAACCAATCGAGTGCCGGGTGAGCGCGGCCGTCGGTGGCGTGGCGGTCGACTGGCTGCTGCAACCGGCCGCCGGCAGGCGCAAGCGGCTCCTCGTTGCCGATCTCGAATCGACACTTATCGAGAACGAGATGCTCGATGAGCTCGGATCGATCCTCGGGATCGGTTCCGAGATCGCCGAGATCACCCGGCGGGCGATGAACGGCGAAATCGATTTCGCCGGCGCCCTTGCCGCCCGCGTCGAATTGCTGGCTGGCGCCGAGACCCGGATACTCGCTGAGGCCGCAACCCGAATTCGGCTTGCCCCAGGTGCTGTAACCCTGGTCGCCACGATGCAGCGCGCCGGCGCGCAAACGGCGCTCGTGACCGGCGGTTTCACGATATTCGCCGAGGGGGTCGCGGCCCAGCTCGGGGTCGCGCGGATTGTCGCCAATCGTCTGGAGGTCGCCGGCGCGCGCCTGACCGGCCGAGTATTGCCGCCGATCGTGACCGGTCAAACCAAGCGGCGGACATTGCTGGCGCTCGCCCGTGAATTGGGCATCGCAGCGGATGCGGTTCTGGCCGTCGGCGATGGAGCCAACGATTTGCCGATGCTCGATGCCGCCGGCCTCGGCGTCGCCTTTCACGCGAAACCCGCGGTCGCCGCCGCAGCGCGCTGGCGCATCGACCATGCCGATCTGACCGGGCTCCTTTTTGCGCAAGGCTACCGACGAGAGGAGATATTCGGCTGAGTCGCCGTTGAACGTCGACCAAGAGGCCATTATATCGCCCGCGTCTCTCGCGAAGGGATGCTTTCTTGTGCGGATTGATCGACTGAGCTGAGCCGCCGCTGCGGCGTTTCGGGCCGCAACCGCGGGTTTGGAACCTGTCTTTGTCGCTTTTGTCGCTTCAACCCGCAAGGCATCGGCATGGCGTTCTTTCGCAACCGCACCGTCAACCTGCTCAATCTGCACTATGGGATACATACCATCGCGCTGAGCGGGGGCGGTGCATTCTTCGCCGCCTATTTGCTGAAATCCGGCGTTCCGATAGCGGGCGTATTTCTCTCGCTCGCGCTGATCCTCCTCGGCCGCTTTGTCATTCGCCCAATCGTGATCGGCATGGCCGTGCAATGGGGTCTGCGGTCGATGGTCGTGGCCGGCACCGTGCTGAGCGCTCTGCAATACCCATTTCTGGCTGAAGTGCATGGCGTCGGCATCGTTTTGGTGGAACTGGTGGTGGTGTCGGCGGTAGCGGACACGATTTACTGGACGACCTATCACGCCTATTTCGCGGCTTTGGGCGACAATGAATTTCGCGGCCATCAGATCGGTGCGCGCGAAGCCACTGCCGCCGTCGTCGGCATCGCCAGCCCGCTTCTGACCAGCTGGATGCTGGTAACTTTCGGGCCGCGCGTGGCCTTCTGCACAACCTCTATCGTCGTGGCACTCGCAGCGTTGCCGATCCTTTGGGCGCCGGAGGTTGCGGTGCCGCCGCGCGCCCCGGGCGCATTCAAGGCATCATTGCC
>DASXMC010000129.1:0-4896 GCA_036495885.1 Allostellaceae bacterium
TCGTCGCCATCGTCGATCAGCGATATCGCTGCCCGATCCCGATTGCCGGCGGGGTCGCGCTTCCCGATTATCGCCAGATGCTCACGGTTGAGCGCCTCGACGATTTCAAAGTGACGCGGCAACAATCGCTGGAACAGCCCCCTGGGCCAGCTCTCCAGCGCCTCGGGCAATAGCGAGTGGTTGGTGTAGGAGCAGGTGTCCTGGGTGATCCGCCACGCCCCGTCCCATGACAAATTGTAGCAATCGACCAGTATCCGCATCAATTCGGCGATCGCGATGCTCGGATGGGTGTCGTTGAGTTGGATTGCCGCCTGCTTCGGCAACATGAAGATATTGCCGTGGCCGCGGACGTGCCAGTGGACGAGATCTTGGATCGAGGCGGCGACAAAGAAATACTCCTGGCGCAGCCGCAATTCCTGGCCGGACGGGGTGTCGTCGCTCGGGTACAAGATCTTCGAAATGGCCTCGGCGCGGGCCTGCTGTGCAAGTGCGGCGACATGGTCGCCTTCGTTGAAGATGTCGAGGCGCAACGGGTCGACGGCGCGCGCCGACCACAATCGCAGCAGGTTGACGTGTCGTCCGCGCCAGCCCGCGATCGGCGTGTCGTAGGCGGCAGCCTGAATGGTCTCGTCGGGGCGCCACACCGCGCGGGCGGGGCCGTTTGCCGCGGCGTGATCGACCCAGCCGCCATAGTGGACATCATAGACGACCTCAGGCCGCTCAAACTCCCAAGGGTTGCCAAACGACAGCCACTGCTCCGGCAGCTCCTGCTGCCAACCATCGATGATGACTTGGCGAAACAGGCCGTGGTCGTAGCGAATGCCGTAACCGCAAGCGGGGATGCCCAACGCCGCCATGCTGTCCATAAAGCATGCGGCCAAGCGCCCGAGGCCGCCATTGCCCAATGCGGCATCGGGTTCGGCCGCGCGCAGGCGATCGAGATCGACGCCGAGATCGCCGAGCGCGGTGCGAACGAGTTGTGTCAGCCGCAGGTTTTCGACAATGTCGCTGAATAGCCGCCCGATCAGGAATTCCAAAGACAGATAATAGACCCGTTTGCGGCCTTTTGCCTGGTTCGCGCGATCGGCGGCGAGCCAGCGGTAGGTGACGCGGTCGCGCAAAGCTAGAGCGGTGGCGACAAACCAATCGCGATCGGTCGCGGCGGGAGCGGCCTTGCCGACGGCCAGCGTTAGTTTTGCCAGCACCGTCGCGCCGAACGCGCGGACGTCGTCTTCGCTTGGCGGGGTATCGGCAATCGTCCGCAACGGCCCGGACTCGGGCGAATCCGCTTCAGTGATATTCGATGACATTGAGAATTTAACCCGGAGGATTTTGTCGCGACCGATCGAACGGGGTCATCTCCGCTGATCACGCAATCTGGAGAACTAGGCTACTGATGCGGGAACATTCAACCGCGTGACCGAACAGGAAGCGAAATCGACGGCATTGGCGGCCGCAACACCGAGTGCGATGGGACAACCGATAGAATCACTTTCAAGAATGCACCCGCTTCCTGGGAAGACTGGTTAATGCAGCACAGAGGAGGCGTGGCTCGTTGCACCAACGACATGACAACACCGGCGCCCGCACGTCCGAGTAACGTAAAATTGAAGCAATTCACCGTGATGAGGAGCGGCGCGGCTGAGATGGGTGCTTGAGACCTTCCATTCCCCTAATGATCGCCGAGCCCAGGCGTATGATCGGCACATTGGATTCCTCCTTTGCTGAGATGCAGGCGGCGCGGATCCTAGTCCAGCCAGCCGAAATAAAGAAACTGAGCGCAAGCAGTAAAATCCCGACCGGGTTGAACACGTGACCAGCGCCGAGCGCATCACCCCAAAATGCGCCTGCGGCCAGCAACAAGACGATCGTAGTGACGAGTATTCTCCCTACCATCTGCTCCTCCGCAAGCGCCTACAACGGAAGTCGTTCGCCGGCTCGCGGCGACAGGCCGGCAGGCGACAAAGGTGGCACGGCCCGGGTCACAACGCGGTTGCGTCCCGCTGCCTTCGCCTCGTAGAGCGCATCGTCGGCGCGCTTGAGCAGCTGGTTGCGATCTTCGTAGCCGGGGTTTGCAGTGGTCACACCGATGCTGATCGTGATCTCGAGTTCCTCATCGCCGGCGGAAAGCGAGAACGGCTTGCTCGCGGTTTCGACCCGCAGCCGATTGGCGACTGCGGTCGCGACGGCAAGTTCCGTCTCCGGCATGACCACGGCGAACTCTTCACCGCCCAGACGAGCGACGAGATCGTCGCTGCGTACGCTATCCTGCGCGCGGCGGGCGATCTGACGCAGTACTTCATCCCCGCTGCCATGACCGTACGTGTCGTTGACGCGCTTGAAATGGTCGATGTCGAACAGCAGCAGCGCCGCTCCGACGCCGTCGCCAGTGCTCCTCGCGATCAGTTCGTCGAGATGGGCCAAAAGGTAGCGCCGGTTGTAAAGCCCCGTAAGTTCGTCGGTCAGCGCAAGTTCCAAGCTGCGTCGATAATTCTCGTCGAGCCGGTGCTGCACGCGCCGGCGGCGAATTTGAATATTGGTGCGCGCCAAGAGTTCATTGCGATCGACCGGGCGGACCAGGTAATCGTTCGCGCCAAGATCGAGACCCTTGGCCAAGCGCGGGAGCTCCCGCTCGGCCGCGATCAGTAGGATCGGCAATTGCCGCAAAAGCTCGCTCGCGCGGCAATGCGACACAAACCGTAGTGTTTCGCCGTCATCCCTGGTCAAACCGGCGATGACGAGGTCGGTGGCGCCGTCGAGATGCGACGCTGCTTCGGCGCAGCTCGCCGCCAGCATCACCTCGTGGGTTTGCGCTAACGTGTCGACGATCTTGAAGGCGGCGAACGCATCTCTTTCGATGACCAAGATCTTTGCTCGCCCGCGATCGAGCTCCTGGCGCATCTCGCTGCCGCTAAAGCGACCGCAAATCTCATCGCGCAAACGCCACTCCTGCATCATCCGTTTCAGTCGGACGAGCGAGCGGACGCGGGCGAACAGGGCAATATCGGCGACTGGCTTGGTTAAGAAATCGTCGGCGCCAGCCTCCAGGCCGCGCAGCCGGTTGGCGGTGTCGGAGAGGGCGGTGACCATGACGACCGGAAGATCGGCCGTACGCGGGTTGCTCTTGAGCTGGCGGCACACCTCAAAGCCATCCATATGCGGCATCATCACGTCGAGCAGAATGACATCGGGCAGTTCCGCCTCAGCGATTTCCAGAGCCGAGCGGCCGCTAAATGCCGTCAGGACGTCGAAATATTCGGCCGAAAGCTTCGCCTCCAGCAATTTTACATTAATGTCCAGATCATCGACTACCAATACTCGCCCGGTCATAATACTCTCACCGACCCGTAAAGGGAATCAAACGAAGCTCCGCTCATGAGAGAAAGCGCTCGACGGTTTGAAAGAAGGCGGCAATCGAAATCGGTTTGGCGATATAGTCTTCGCAGCCGCCGGCACGAATTCTCTCTCGATCGCCTTTCATGGCAAAAGCGGTCACGGCGATGACCGGAATCCGTTGTAAGTCTTCATCTTCCTTGATCCGGCGGGTAACCTCAAGTCCGGAAATCTCCGGCAGCTGGATATCCATCAGGATCAGATCCGGGCGATGCAGGCGGGCCAGCGCCAACGCCGTCACGCCGTCATTGGTTTGCACAGTGTCGTAACCATGGGCCGCCAGAAGATCGTTGAACAACTTCATATTGAGTTCGTTGTCCTCGACGATCAATACCTTCCGCCGCCGCGGCTCGTCAGCCGATTGCGGCATCGGAGTTTTGCCGGTCATGCTTGTCGTGCCTCGAAAAACATGCGCACAACAACCCCGCCGCCGCAGACAGGCACCAACGAACGGCAAACTGCGGTTCGATTGCCATCCACTACCAAGGCTTAGCCGCGGCAACTTAAAAATTGGTGAGGGCAGCGCTTGCTCTGATCTCAAGGACGCGAAGCTTGCACCATGAAACGGAAATTCCGCATCGGGATTGATCTCGGCGGCACCAAAATCGAGGGTGCGGCCCTCGACACCGGCGGCGCCGTGCGGGTCCGCCGCCGGGTGCCAACCCCAGCTGGCGATTATCGCGGCACGATCGCGGCGATCGTTTCGACGGTAGCGGCGATCGAGCAGGAAATTGGCGGTCCGGCGACGGTCGGGATCGCCATGCCGGGAGCGATCTCCCCCGCCACGGGTCTCGTCAAGAATGCGAATTCGACCTGCTTGAACAGCCGCCCATTGCAGCAGGATCTCGAAACCGCCCTTGCGCGGCCGGTCCGGCTCGCCAATGACGCGAACTGCTTTGCCTTGTCTGAAGCAATCGATGGGGCTGGTGCGGGACACGACTGCGTCTTTGGCGTCATCCTCGGGACCGGGGTCGGCGGCGGCATCGCGATCGGCGGCCGCATTCTCGCCGGCGCCAATGTGATCGCCGGCGAGTGGGGACACAACCCGTTGCCGTGGCCGCAGCCTGACGAGCTGCCGGGTGCGGAGTGCTATTGCGGCCGGACCGGCTGCCTCGAGACGTTTTTGTCCGGCCCCGGGATGAGCGCCGACCATCGCGGTCACGCGCGAGAAGACCTGGACCCCGCCGAAATCGTTCGGGCTGCGCAAGCCCGCAACAACGACGCCGGCGCGAGCTTGGCGCGCTATGTCGACCGGCTGGCGCGCGGTCTGGCGATGGTGATCAACCTGATCGACCCCGATGCGATCGTTCTGGGAGGCGGTCTTTCGGCAATCGCCGCACTCTACCGTGAAGTACCGCAACGCTGGGGCCGCTATGTTTTCTCCGACCGGGTGGAGACCCGGTTGCTGGCGCCGCGGCACGGCGATGCGAGCGGCGTGCGCGGAGCGGCCTGGCTGTGGCCGGTTGAGGGGCCGCCGTGACAGCGCTGTGCCGCGATTGCAGC
>DASXMC010000130.1:0-6762 GCA_036495885.1 Allostellaceae bacterium
ACGCAGTCGACATCGGGAAGGTCACAATCCTGTCGTCGAACAGCACCGTGATCTCGTTCGGCGGCCCAAAATTGGTCGAGACCATGTCGTGTGCCGTGTTGTCCCAGTCGCTCATCGTTTGTCCTCCATTGCGGCGATGCCCGCAACCGAGATTGCGCGCGACGGCACGCTGTACCGAGTAAAGGGTGGTAAAGCTTCGTGAATTGCCGTGCGGTCGTGGTCATGGCCGGAAAACCCGCCAGCACCCGCGTCCCAGCCGTCGGGCAGCGAATTGCGTTTCGTAATCGCTACCGTCGCGCTCTTTTTGCTGCGCCCATATCTGCCCCTTCCGGTCAAATTTCGCTAGGGCATGCCCCTTTCGCAGTTTCGATCCTGAATAGTGAATTCAGCGCTTCACTCGCCCGGCCGAAATTCGACCTCGAGCGACGCCTTGCCCCTCGTCCCGCAATTCCGGCAGCGCAACTGCGGCTCTAGCCTGGATTTCTCAAAGGGGTAGGTGCATCGGGCTCTTGGATCTGAGAAAATCGCGTTGCGGGAGCGGTTTGTCTCACCGCCAGAGGGTAAGAATCCGGGTTAGCCGACTGACCGCTGTCGCCCGTTCTCTTGACCGGGTTCTTCACCCGTTCTTGCCAGGCTATGGCAAAAAAATAGGGGGAGGAGGAAACGAATGGCACGGATTTGGGCAGGCCTGCTGGCTGCAGCAGTTGGATTTGGCGTCGCCCCTATCGCGATCGGGGTACGGGCCCAGGGATTGGTCGCGACGGAGAGATTGGCGGCGCCACTCGCGAACGAGGCTGTCGGAGACGCCGTCGCGAGCTGCGCCCAAAAAGGTTACGCCGTGACCGCAGTCGTCGTCGATCTTGACGGCGTTCGTCAGGCCATGCTGCGGGGCAACGGAGCGCCGATCCACACTGTCGACCTGGCCTACTACAAGGCTTACTCGGCGGCATCGCTGACGCTTGCGCGCAAGGAAGACAGTACGAAAGCCGTTGCCGAGCGGATGAGCAAGAATCCGGCGAGTACGCTACCACCCACCCCACTGCCCAATGTCACCTACGCAGTCGGCGGGGTAACGATCATGGTGAATGGCACCGCAATCGGTGCTCTCGGGGTCAGCGGCGCTCCGGGTGGCAACTTCGATGAAGCATGTGCCCGCGAAGCCCTAGCCAAAATCCAGAGTCGCATGAAATGACCGGTGGTCGAGTTCGCCGACTACGAGCGCCGCCTGGCCGAGATGCAGGAAACCTTGAAACAACACCGGGCCGGGATGGTGCATCGCCCGCCCGACGCCTTTCACACGCGCGCGAGGGCGTTGGGGACGCTGATTGGCGACCCCGATGGCTGACTCGCCAGGCGCTCCAGCACAGAAAAGATCTGGGGCCCGGGTGCACGCGCCGCCTACCCCGGAAAGTCTCGGTCCGAGGGGGTGGGGCGGTCTTCTGCGCTGGCATGGGCTAGCGATTTACAGAGATTTCGCTGACGCCGGTCTCGTGAGCGATTTGCCTGTTCAGGCGGCTGGCTGCGACCAGAGCCGTGCATCGCGCAGGATGAAGCTCGCCTGATAAGATAACGGTAAGCGCGGCACCGGGATCTGAGAGGCGGCCTCGCGAACGGCTACGAAAGGAACGAGCGATAGCCAAGATGACGGATCAAACGCGCTTATCGCGGCACGTCGCCACAGCACTGCTACCGGCTGCGACTTCCGCACTTGCCGCTGGGGTTTTCATCGCTCAGGCGCTCGTGCTGACAAAACTGGCGGTCGGTGTCCTTTACATGATCGTCGTGTTTTTGGCAGCCCGTTTCTGCAGCCCGCGCGGCATCGCGTTGGTCGGCGCGGGCTGTATCGGGCTCACCATTTTGGCCTACTTGCTATCCGGCTTTGGCGGGATCGAGGCCGCCGGCATCCGGTTGCCGATAAGCATTGGGGTGGTCGGGTTCGCGACGTTCATGGTCAGCGAACGCAAGCGCGCGGAGCAAATGTTGCGCGGTAGCGAGGAGCAGTGGCGGGAAGTATTTGAACACAACCCGATAATGTATTTCATCGTCGATGCCGGCGGGATAGTGTTATCGGTGAATGGATTTGGCGCCACGCAACTCGACTACATGGTCGACGAACTTGTTGGCCAGCCGCTGCTCAGCCTGTTCCTAGAGGAGGATCAGCAAGTCGTCAGAGACCAACTGGCGGCCTGTGTAGGGGACCTTGGCCACTCGCGCAGCTGGGAGAACCGCAAGCTCCGCAAGGACGGCAGCGTCCTCTGGGTGCGCGAAAACGCGAAGGCGATACGGCGCTCGGGCACTGACGCGGTTGTCTTGATCGCATGTGAAGAGGTCAGTGAGCGCCGGCGCGGCGAGCAGCGCATGGCCACGCAATATGCCGTGACACGCGTCCTGGCCGAGGCCGACAGCCTCGCCGCTGCGTCACCGCAGCTGCTCCGGGCGATCGGCGAGAACTTCGAATGGGAATGGGGCGCTCTGTGGAGTTTCGATCGGCAGAGCGAACGGGAGGCCATCCCCCTCCGGTGCGACTGCCTATGGCATGGACCCGACATCAAAACCACGGAATTCGACGCGATCAGCCAAAAAGGGAGCCTGAGGGCGTGGGAAGGCCGCCTCGGTGAGGTTTGGCGAAATGCATCCCCAAGCTGGATCGTCGATGCGACGACCGAACCCGGATTCCTGCGTGCTCCGGCGGCATCGCGCGACGGGCTGCGCGGGGGGGTTATTTTTCCTATCCTGCTCGATGCCGAACCCCTCGGCGTGATCGAGTTCTTCAGCCGCGCGGCACGCGAACGTGACGCGGAACACCTCGTCACACTAGCAGCGATCGGCAGCCAGATCGGCCAGTTCATCCAGCGTAGACGTGCCGAGGCAGCATTGCGCGCAAGCGAAGAGCGCTGGCGCAAGCTGTTCGAGACGTCGTCCGCCGGCATGGGCTTGTTCCGGCTCGACGGCCTCTGCACCGCAGCGAACCCGACCTTGCAGCGGATGCTCGGCCTTAGAGAGGACGAGATTGTCGGGCATAACGTCCTTGAACTTAATCACCCCGACGAACGCTCAGCCACCGCGGAAGCCCTCGCGCGGTATCGAGCCGGCACGCTGACCGAGCGGAACGTTGAAAAGAGGTATCTGAAAAAAGATGGAACCACGGTGTGGCTGAACATAACCAATACGATGGTCCCGGCTACCGAGATCGCGTTACCGTTTGTACAGGCGGTATATATCGACGTCACGGGACGCGTAAAGGCGGAGGCCGCGTTGCGAGCGAGCGAAGAGCGCTGGCGAACCGTGTTTGAGACAGCCGCTGTCGGCATTGTAACGCTCGATCTCGATCTCCGATACCTGACCGCGAACATGGCGTTCGAGCAGATGACCGGCTACACCGAGAATGAGCTTCGACATATGACCCCTCATAAGATCGCTCACGAGGACGATCGAGTAACGACGCAGGAGGTCATGGATGACGTCGCCGCCATTCCGCAACATAGCCGTCGACGCGAGACGCGGTTTCGCCGCAAGGATGGAGACATTGTTTGGGCTGACGTCAACTCGTCGCTGATCCGAGGAGCGGACGGCACGCCGGCGTTTCTTGCCTCGATGGCAGTCGACATCACCGAGCGCAAGCGAGCGGAAGCGGCGCTGCGCGCGAGCGAGGAGCGTTGGCGTGCTATCTTTGATTCAGCGGCCGTCGGTATCGCCGCCGGGGATCTGCGCGGGAGCCTTTTCAACGTCAATCCGACATTCCAAAGCATGCTCGGGTACACTGAGGAAGAGCTTCGAAACCTTCGCGCATTCGAATTTACACACGAGGATGATCGGGCAGAGACACGGCGGCTTTTAACCCGCGTCGTCACAGGTCAGCAACCCAGCTATCGCCTTGAAAAACGCTATCGTCGCAAGGACGGCGCGATCGTGTGGGCGGATGTCAGCGCATCGATCGTACCCGCGACGGACACCGCGCCGGCATTTCTTGCCGTGATGGCTGTCGAGATCACCGATCGTAAGCGGGCGGAGGAGGCTCTCCGGGAAGCCGAGGAGCGTTTTCGCACCCTGGTGCAATTCTCGTTCGATGTCTACTGGGAGAGCGACGCGCAGCATCGCTTCATTCGCCAGCAGTTCGCCGAAGGCCTTGCCGACGCGCCCGCGCCAGGCTTCGAGATCGGTAAGAGGCGCTGGGAAGTGCCTTATTTGGAGCCTGATGCCGAGGCTTGGCGCAAGCACCGCGAAACGCTCGATGCTCACTTGCCATTCCGCGATTTCGAGCACGCGCGCCCTACGCCGGACGGAGGAAGGCGCTACGTATCGGTCTCGGGGCTGCCGGTATTTGACAAGGCGGGGGTTTTCATCGGTTACCGCGGCGTCGGCCGGCACATTACCGATCGCAAACGAGCGGAAGCGGCGTTGCGCGCGAGCGAAGAGCGGTGGCGGGCGATGTTCGAGACCGCCCCGGTCGGTATCACGATGCTCGATTTTAAGCGCCGAACCTATCTGGCGGCGAACGGGGCGTTCGAGCGGATGACCGGATATACCGAGGACGAACTGCGGCGGCTCACGGCGCTGGATGTAACTCACGAGGAGGATCGGGCATCCGCACAACGACGGATCGATGACGGCGTCATTGGGGGGCAACAAAAGCGTTACCGGCGCAAGGATGGCGAGCTCATATGGGCCGACGTCAGCGCATTTGTCGTTCCCGCGACAGACAGCACGCCAGCGTTCCTCGGAGCGGTCATTCTCGACATAACCGGTCGCAAGCGGGCGGAAGCGGCGCTGCGCGCGAGTGAGGAACGTTGGCGGACTGTGTTTGAGGCAGCCGCAGTCGGCATTGCAACAACGGATCTCGAGCACCGATATCTGACGGCCAACGAGACTTACCAGCGGATGACCGGCTATACAGAGCGCGAGCTGCAAAATCTTACGCCGGAGGAGATTACTCACGGGGATGATCTTGCAGCGACGCGGAAATTTCTTGACGGTATCTTCACCGGTCTGCATCGCAGCTACAGGATCGAGAAGCGTTACCGACGCAAGGACGGTGAGATCGTATGGGCAGACGTCAATCCATTTTTTGTTCCTGCGACCGAAAGCACGCCGGCTCTTTGTGCTGCGATTGTAGTCGACATCACTGAGCGCAAGCGCGCTGAGGAGGCTTTGCAGCAAGCCGAGGCGGATCTCGCGCGTCTCAATCGGGTGATGCTGTTGGGGGAGATGACGGCGTCGATCGCACACGAAATCAACCAACCAATCGCCGCGGTCATCACTAACGCCAGTGCGGGTTTGCGTTGGCTCGGCGCGCGGCAACCGGATCTCGACGAAGTCCGACAGGCGCTCGGTCGCATCGTCCGAGACGGCTCTCGCGCTGGAGAGGTTATCGGCCGGATCCGCGCGCTCGTAAGAAAATTGCCTCCGCGCCGAGACCGCCTTTGCCTAGGTGAGGCAATTCACGAAGTCATTGCTTTGACACAAAGCGAGATGCAGCGCCATGGCGTCGGATTGCAGAGCCAGCTCCAAGACGGCTTGCCGCTGATCACGGCGGATCGGGTCCAGCTACAGCAGGTAATGATCAATCTTATCGTCAATGCCATCGAAGCGATGAGCACCAGTGAGCGACCGCGTGAGCTGACGATTATCTCCGGCACGGATCACGACACGACCGAGGTGTTTGTCGAGGTACAGGACACCGGCGCCGGCCTCGATCCGGAGAAACTTGACCTGCTGTTTCAGTCTTTCTATACGACTAAGCCCGACGGGATTGGCATGGGACTGGCGATCAGCCGCTCGATCGTCGATGCGCATGGCGGGGCCCTGTCCGCAGCACCGAACCGGCCTCACGGCGCAGTGTTTCGCTTCACATTGCCGGTCGACGAGATACCTTCCCCGCATGCCATCTGCGGCGGTTAACGGTTAACCCACCGTGCGTTTACCCACCGTGCGTTTGGCACACCTCCGTCAAGCGCGGGGGGATACGGCTGCGGCAGCGCCTGCACCTACACGCGCGGGCGCAGGATCTCGGGCAGTTCGGGATAACGGCGAATTGCATCGCCCCCGGCGTGATCGCGACCGGTCGGATTATGGCGACCCTGATCCCTGGCAGCATCCAGGGCAATCAGGATCGTGCCAAGTTGGTCGCCTTAAGACGGCTTGGGACGGTCGAAGATTGCGCCAAGGTGGTCGAATTCCTCGCGACGGATCTCTCAGACTACGTGACCGGCGCGCTGATCCCGATAGATGGAGGGCTGGTGCGGGGGTGACGGGAATTCGGCTCGTCGCACCTCTCGACGTAGGTTTCTGGCGCAGCCTGAAGGCGGTCAGTACGAGCGGATAGTCGCCCTCCGTCGCGCTCTCTTGCGGCCCGGCGTAAACCGGTAGCGGGTCATAGCCGGCGGCGGCGAAGCGGGTTGAGTACAACTCGATGCGGCGTGACGGTGTCGGGAACCCTCGCGGGCGCCCATCCTTTGGATCGGCGCCGGCATATTTGCGGTGGTGGGTCTCGAACCCAGCGCTGACGCCGAGCGCATTCGCGCGCAGTTGCGCGACCGTCAAGCCGGACGGCGCTAGCTGATGGTTCCACGCCGCTTCGACATCTCCGCCGAAAAATCGTTCGCCGAGGCCAAGGCGGATAGCGAGATCGAAGATCAGCGCGATGTCGGACCTCGCCTCGCCGCGCGGCGGCACGACAGCCTTGCGTAGTTGGGCCCAAGCCGCCGCTTCGCTGGTGCCACCCTTCCCGCCGAAGCTCGGTTTCAGCGCTTCGGCTTCCCAGGC
>DASXMC010000131.1:0-4974 GCA_036495885.1 Allostellaceae bacterium
CCGGACGAACTGAAGATCATGCCGGCGTTCTGTCCGGTTTTGGGACGCACGCGTGCGGAAGCACAGGCAAAGTTCGATCAGCTGCAGGAGCTGGTCGACCCGCTGGCCGGCCTTGGCTCGCTCTACAGCACTTTTGGTGATCTTTCAGGCTATCCGCTCGATGGTCCGGTGCCGGAGGATGCGATCGGCAAGCTGGGGATCCGCAGTATCAGCGCCCAACTCCGAGAGCGGGTGAGACAGGAAAAGCAGACTATTCGTGAATTATACCTCCGTTCCGGTATTACTGGCTCGGCAAGGATCGGTACGCCCACAGACATCGCCGACGCCATGCAGGAGTGGTTCGAGAACGGCACCTGTGATGGTTTCAACATTACACCGACGCATCTGCCGGGCGGGTGCGATGACTTCGTGGAGCTGGTCGTGCCCGAGTTGCAGCGGCGCGGGCTGTTCCGTGCCGAATATGAGGGCAAGACACTGCGCGAAAATCTCGGTCTCAAACGTCCGGTGAGCCGCTACGCTGCCGCAGGCTTGGACCGGAACTTGGACGCCGCAAAATAAAGCCCGCGGTCAAGCGACGATCAACTCCTTCAACCCTTCGCTGCGCCGTGGACGGGTGGGCGGGCAACTACCCGACCCTATAGACGGCGATACCGCGCTGCGTCCCCTAGCATCCTATTTTGCGTCGGCGCGCTGACCCCCGCCAAAGTCGTCCGTGCACCAAGGTCTCCTTTCGGTTAGGGTTTCGGTTGCCGGCCCGGCGTGAGCGATCGACCCGGGGTCAGGGGCCAGCGTCCGAAAGCCTCCGATGAACGAACCCGCGGGAAGGTGGTGAGCGCTGGACGGTCTATGGGGATTTGGTGTGGCAGCGACTTTGCCGGGGGGTGGATGGGCAGGATCGCGCTACCGCACATCACACCAATAAAAATCTACCGACCCTGAGCTGCGCTCTTCTCCGGCGCGAGCGGGTTCGTTCATCGGCGCATCTCCCCCGTTGCCGAGCGTCCCGGCGAAGGTCCGTTGACGGAGCCGACAGCAGCCACGCAACCGCGGTGACGGGCGACATTTCGCGAAACCGCGGCGCCTGCTTGGCTGAAAGCCGACATGCGTCATGCCAAGAACGATGCGCGCAGTGGCAAGAGCCGGATGGATTGGTTCGTACGCCATTGCATCAAGCTGACATCGCTGATGCAATGGAAAGTGCTTAAGCAACGGTCTGGGACCGGGTGTGACAGTGCATCATGACACGCCGCAGCGTCTGCCCCCGACAGAAGTAACGGAGTACGTCGTGGTCCTGATCGCCGACAGCATCCTCGCCCGCAGCACCCGCCGACGCCAGACGTCGACCGGCTGGAACACCGCCTATATCGGCGCCAACCGCTTGCCGCCGGAAGAGCAGCCGCCGGCCGACGATGCGCTGCACCCGATGGCTTTCCTGGTCGAGAAAGGTCCGGACGCCGTCACCCGGCCGCACTTCCACCAAGCCGACCAATTCCAGGTGGTCGTTGCCGGTCGCGGCATGCTCGGTGAGCATGAATTCAGCGACGGCGTGGTGCATTACACCGACGCCTACTCGGCCTATGGACCGATCGTCGCCGGGAAGTCGGGCATCTGGCGGTTCACCCTGCGCAACCGCTGGGACCCCGGCGCCCGGTATATGCCGGCCGAGCGAGAGCTGCTTAATACGGCCCGCGACCGCCACCAGCACTGGGAACTCACCACTGAGCCGATGCGGTCGGCGCTTCGCGGCGAGCTGTGCGAGGCTGCGGCCATCTCCTGCCGCCCGGTTCTTGAAGCGGAAGATGGGCTGGCGGGCTGGCGCTACCGCATACCGCCTTACACCGTGTTTGCCGGGCGCCCGCCGAGCGCCGGCGGTGGCCAATTCTGGCTGGTGCTGGCGGGCGACGCCGCGGTCGATGGTGGTGATCCGTTGCCAGCCAATTCCTGCAGCTTCATCGGCCCGGAGGAGCCCGCCTTTGCCGGCGCCTCAGGCACTGTCGGCGCCGAATTGCTGTGCCTGCAATTCTGCCGCCGCGCTGGGGATTGAATCTCGCCCGCTACGGCTGCATCTGTCGCCTCCGCCGGTGAGTTCTCGATGTCCGGCCGTAAACTAAGCATTTCCGTCACAACGGCCCTCGGGTCCGGCCTTTGCGGGCGAAATGCCATAGGACAGGAACCGAGAAATGGGAATATGAAAGACCAACACCAACGCATTCAACAAAGCAGGCGAGTAACGATCAGACCCGGCGTCTCAAGGGCGTGTCAAGGTGTTGGACACCTCTTCGAGTATTGAGCGATGCGCCTGCCCTTTGCTCCACCTCTTGCCCCTATGTTGTCCAGTGCCGCCGACGCCTTGCCTGGCGGCGAGGGATGGCAGTTCGAGCCCAAATGGGACGGCTTTCGAACGTTGGTGTTTCGCGACGGCGACGAAATCCTACTGCAGAGCCGCGACGAGAAGCCCATGAACCGATACTTCCCGGAGCTCATCGCCCCGCTGGCCGCCACGCTATCCGCCCGCTGCGTCGTCGACGGCGAGATCGTAATCGTCGGGGGCGGCGGGCTCGAATTCGAGACCCTGCTCTTGCGCATCCATCCGGCCGCATCACGGGTGAAGCTGCTTTCCGAGCAGGCGCCGGCCTCGTTCGTGGCCTGGGACCTGCTCGCGCTGGGCGACGACGACCTGCGCGAAGCGACGCTCGCCGTGCGGCGCGAACGGCTCGAGCACGTGCTGGCCGGCACCGCGCCGCCGGTACATCTCTCACCGGCTACGCGCGATCGAGCGCTTGCGGCGGACTGGTTCCGTCGCTTCGAGGGCGCCGGACTCGATGGTGTCATGGCAAAGCGTCTCGACGCACCGTATCGCGCCGGGGAACGCACAATGGTCAAGGTGAAGCACGAGCGCACGGCTGACTGCGTGGTCGCCGGCTTCCGCTGGCACAAGAACGGCGCCGGCACGATGATCGGCTCGCTGCTGCTCGGCCTGTACGACGACGATCACATGCTCCACCATGTCGGGGTTGCCGCGGCGTTCACCGCCACGGTGCGCAAGCAACTCGTCGTCGAGCTGACGCCGTTGCGCGCGGGCGCTCTCGAAGACCACCCATGGCGGGATTGGGCCGTGGCACCGGAGGAAGCCAGCGCGAAGGCACAGCGGCGGCCCGGTGCGACCAGCCGGTGGAACCGCGGAAAAGATCTTACCTGGGAGCCGCTTCGGCCGGAACGCGTCTGTGAGGTCGCGTATGACCACATGCAAGGGACTCGGTTCCGACATGCCGCGAAGTTCCTGCGTTGGCGCCCAGACAAGCGTCCCCAGGACTGCCGCTACGATCAGCTGGAAGTCACGCCAGCCTACGAGCTGAACCGCGTTTTCGGCGCGCGACCGTAGTCAGCCCGGCGGCGCCGCGGGCCAGGGATCATAGTCAGGTTCAGGCGGATCTTCTGGCGGGCGCTCACCCTCGGGAACGTTGCGCAAATTGATCCGGATGCGAGTCCAACTGGTCGATCGGCCGCGCATCGAGTCGACAAGGACATCGTCGACATGCAGGCGCGCCGCCGCTTCCGGATGCCGGGCCTTCCAGCGGTCGAGGCCGGCGAGCGCGTCCGCCTTGCGCGCCGCCTTGGCGACGGTGATGAGTGGCTGGGTGGACTTACGGTGGCCGCGGTGTTCAGTGCTGGGGCCCGAGGCCTTCCGTCGTGATGGTGCGACGCGCGGCGGCTCATCACCTTGTTTTTTATAGTGCGGCGGCCACGGTGCGTCTCCGAGGCCCGCAGCCTCTTGCGATGCAGACAGCTTGAGGAGTGCGTCGAGAGATCCCGCCGCGCTGTCGATGCCGGCCGAAGCGTCGCCACGTTCCGCAAACCGCGCCGGCGCGGTGCCCAGCGTGAATGCCGCGGGATCGCAGTCGGCTACCTCGTCCCACTCTAGAGGCATCGACACGCGCGCGTCGGGCGTGGGCCGCACCGACCAGGCCGAGGCCACGGTCCGGTCCTTGGCGTTCTGGTTGTAGTCGAGGAAGACCCCATGGCGTTCCTCCTTCCACCATTTGCTGCTCGCGAGATCGGGCGCGCGCCGTTCCACCTCGCGTGCGAGGGCCAGCGCGGCGCGACGCACCTGGGCGAAACTCCAGCGCCGCTCGATACGCACGTTGACGTGCATACCGCGCGAGCCAGAGGTCTTGGGCCAGCCGCGCAACCCGTGCTCGACGAGAACGTCGCGCACGAGCAGCGTCACCCGCCGTACAAAGTCCCAGCTCACGCCCGGTCCGGGGTCGAGATCGATGCGCAACTCGTCGGGATGCTCGAGGTCGTCGGCGCGCACCGGATGCGGATTCAAGTCGATGCACCCGAGGTTCACCATCCACAGAAGCTGCGCCGCGTCGCGCACGACGATCTCTCGTGCCGTCCGCCCCGACGGAAAGCTCAGCTCCACCGTCTCGATCCACGCGGGGCGCTGCTCGGGGGCTCGCTTCTGGAAAAACGGCTCACCCGCGGCGCCATCGACATAGCGTTTGAGCACGATCGGCCGCGCCGCGATGCCGCACAGTGCGCCATCCGCGACTGCCGCATAGTACCTCACCAGGTGAAGCTTGGTGAGGCCGGCTTGCGGAAAGAATGGCTTGTCGGGATTCGTGATTACGACCTCACGGCCAGCGAGCTCCACGACGACCTGCTGCGCCTTCCGCATAGGGATCTTTTGCCAGTCTGACTTTTGCAGAGCAAGTCCGTGAGAAAGATGCGATGCCCCCATCTTGTCCGACGAACGACGCGCCAACGCCTCTTCGGGAGCAACAGCCAGCGCGGTCACAATGCCGATCAAACACGCAGGCTCATTCGATGACTTCTCGGTGCGGGCAAGCCTCCAGTTTGTTCGGAGAGCAAGTGTGCTTCGCCCGAGCTGATCTGCGACATATCACCGGCAGCTTGCGAGGGTCAGCGCCTGAGGACGTCAATGCTTCATGAGGGCGGTTTGGGTCAGGC
>DASXMC010000132.1:0-1553 GCA_036495885.1 Allostellaceae bacterium
TTGCTCGCCTCGATCGCCGCCATCACGGGCCGATAATGATCCGGCACCTTGACGCTGACTGTGACCAGATCGACGTCCGGGTGCTGGGCCAATGTTTCAGGATCGGAGAATGCGAGTCGAACCCCATAATGCCGTGCGGCGGCTTCCGCCGTTTCCTGGCGGCCGGTACACACCGCGGCGATCTCGAACTGCGGCAGCGCGCGCAATGCCGGGACATGAGCGATCGAGGCGAAGCCGCGGCTTGCGCTTGCCCCGACTATGCCGACCCGAATCCTGTCGTCGCTCGCCATCAACCCCTCCCTCGAAAGCGGTCCGTTCTCAACCCAATACATGCTAGACTCGATAACAGGAAACGTCAGGGAGAAAGCAGATGGAGCGAATGGCATTCGAGACCGAACTGCGCGAGCAGGGCTATGGGGAAGTCGTGGATCGCCGCATGGAACCCAACACGTTGAACCCGGAACACACGCACGAATTCGATGCGCGCTTGCTCGTCCTCGAAGGCGCCATGACTGTCGCGGCCGCGAGAACCGAGCGTACCTACAACGCCGGTGACACTTTTACGATGAGCGCGGGCTGCCGCCATACCGAGCGCAGCGGACCCCTGGGGGTACGGTACCTGGCAGGGCGGCGTTATCCGGCGGTGATATGAGCGACTGCGCCCAAGCAATCGGGGTTGGGAGATCAGAGATGGCTGACGACGAGGCGCTATTCCAAAAGGGAATGCCGATCCGGCGCGAAGTGCTGGGTCAGGAATATGTCGATGCTTCGATGGCGCGGGCAGACGAGTTCATGATGTCGTTCCAACGCGCGACGACGGCATGGGCGTGGGGCTGGGCGTGGGGCGACGCCACACTCGACCGAAAGACACGTAGCCTGATGAATCTTGCGATGCTGACGGCCTTGAACCGAGCCCCCGAGATCAAGCTGCACGTTAAGGGCGCTTTGAACAACGGTGTCACGGTGGAAGAGATAAAGGCGGCGTTGCTGCACGCCACCGCCTATTGCGGTATTCCCGCTGGGCTCGATGCATTTCGGGCAGCGCACGAGGTGCTGGTCAGCGAAGGCGCTCTGAAACCAAAATCGGAGGCGTAACAATCGACTCCGGGATCCTTCGCCCCGGACATCAACCGGGCGGCTGGCTGTCATTCCCCAACCGAGCGGGCGACGCACGACCGCCTCATCTAACGGCAGATCGCGGCCGTCCCCGCTCTGGACCGCATCGTTTTCTAACCGGTACCATGAACGACGAGTTTCGGATGAGCGACACAGAGAGCATCCCAATTATCGATCTGGGGCCCTACCTGGCAGGCACCGCTGGCGCGGTCGACCGCGCAGCGGAGGAACTTCATTTCGCGCTAACCCAGATCGGTTTCTACTTTATCGTCAATCACGGCGTGCCTCCCGAGCAGATCGATGCAGTCTACCGAGAGGCCGCGCGTTTTCACGCTCTGCCGCTGCAAAAGAAGCTGGAGGTCAAGCTAGACAAGCACAATGTCGGCTACCTACCGATGAAGGGCGACACTCTCCGCACCTCCACGGTGGAAACCGTC
>DASXMC010000133.1:0-2959 GCA_036495885.1 Allostellaceae bacterium
CAGCGCTGCCGGATCGGCAAACGTGAAATGCGGAGTGAAGCGTAGCATCTCCTCGGCGCCAAGATCGTTGCCGAGCAGCACCGAAACGCATCCGGCGTTGCCGGCGCATTCGATATCGACGCCGGTATCGCCGACAAACCAGACGTCGCCGCCGGGTTCAACACCAGTTGGTTCGAGCGCCAGCCGCACCGGTGCGGGATCGGGCTTGTCGGCGGTGGCGTCGCCGGCCCCGACCAAGCGTCCGAAATAGTCCGACCAGCCGAGCCGCTCGGCCTCGAGCCGCAACAGCGCACCGGTTTTGTTGCTGACCACCCCGAGAAAAATTCCCTGGGCCGCGAGAGCCGCAACCATTTCCGCGCAACCGGGCAGCGGCATCAGCCGCTCCAGATGGATCGCTCGAAACCGATCGAGATAAATCCCCCTCGCCTCCTCCCAGCGCTCGCCGAAATGCGATGGAAAACTCTCGCGCAGTGAGAGCCGGACCCGGGCCCGCGTTTCGGTCAACGACCAGAGCGGCTTGTCCATCGCCGCCATGACGTGGTTCAGCGCCTCGTGAATGGTCAGCCAAGTATCGACAAGAGTGTTGTCCCAGTCGAACAGGATCGCGCGCGGCGGCGCCATAGCGGGCAGCGGGCCCGGGCTCATTATGTCGGGCTCATTGTACCTCTGCCGCGTGGGCCAGGTAGAGCGCGCGCAAGCACCGGGTTAAGAGGCCGGGAGCGCCGTTGCCGACGTTGTCGTTGTCGATGCGCACCACCGGCAACAATTCGGTAGTCGTGCTGGTCAAAAACGCCTCGCGCGCAGCCTTCGTCTCGGCGACGGTAAATGGCCGCTCGACGAGGCGGCAGCCTTCGGTCCGCAACATATCGCAGATCGCAAGCCGGGTGATGCCATTGAGGATCGTGTTGTCGGCCGCCAGGGTGACGACTTCGCCCGCGGCGGTCACGATCCACGCGTTGGTCGAGGTCCCTTCGGTCACAAAGCCCTCGCGATCGAATTGCCAGGCTTCATAAGCTCCGGCCACTCGAGCGCGCTGCTTGCCGAGCACATTCGCGATCAGCGCCACCGATTTGATGTCGCAACGCTGCCAACGGATGTCGGGGATCGTGATCACCGCGACACCCTCCTCGGCAAGCCGCGGATCAGCCGAGCGCCTGCGTCGCGAGGTGACGACCAGCACCGGTTTTGCTGACTTCGGAAAGGCGTGTTCGCGCGGTGCGGTGCCGCGGGTGACCTGGAGATACACGATGCCGTCGGTGACGCCGTTGCGACGGATGAGCTCGCGGATGACAACGCCAAGCGCTGCATCCGACATCGGCGTCGGTATCTGCAAGGCGGCGAGCGAACGTGTCAGGCGCGCCAGATGACGCACCTCGTCGACGAGATGACCGGAAGAGACCGCCAGCACTTCGTACACCCCGTCGGCAAACTGGTAGCCGCGGTCCTCGATATGCACGCCGGCCCGGCGATGCGATACGTACCGGCCGTCGACATAGGCGATCCGAGACATCGGCGCCTAGAATCCGACTTTCAGCGACCGGTCGTTGCCGAAAACGCCGAGCGACTTCAGCTTGCGGTGCAGTGCCGAACGCTCCATGCCGACAAAAGCGGCGGTGCGTGAAATATTGCCGCCAAACCGGGTCACCTGCGCCAAGAGGTATTCGCGCTCGAACACTTCGCGCGCGTCCCGCAATGGCAATGTCATAATCTCGCTGCCTTTCTCCCATTTGACGACAGTCGGTGCGATGGCGGTGATCTCGTTCGGCAGCATATCGGCGTGGATCGGCTCGCGGGCTTCGCCCGGCGCCATGATCAACAGCCAGTCGATGACGTTGCGCAACTGACGCACGTTGCCGGGCCACGAATAGGCCTGCAATGCCGCCAGCGAATCCTCGCCAATCTCGCGGGGTGCCAGCCGTGCCGCCTCGGATGAACGGGCCATGAAATGGCGCGCCAAAAGCGGTATGTCTTCGCGCCGCTCGCGCAGCGGCGGCACCTTGATCGGGACGACGTTGAGCCGGTAGAACAGATCTTCGCGAAACCGCCCGGCGCTGATCTCGCCGGCGAGGTCGCGATTTGACGAGGCGACGACGCGGACGTCGACCTCCACCCGGCTCGATCCGCCGATCCGCTCGAATGTCTGTTCCTGCAAGGCGCGGACAATCTTGCCCTGGGTCTCAAGCGGCATGTCAGCGACCTCGTCGAGAAATAAGGTGCCGCCGTGCGCGCGCTCGAAAGTGCCGATCTTTCGCGGCGTCCCGTTGATGCTGTGTTCGGTGCCGAACAATTCGATCTCGAGCCGCTCCGGTCGCATCGTTGCGCAATTGACCGGGACAAACGGTCCCTTCGCCCGGCGCGAGCGCAGATGCAAAAGCCGTCCGACAACCTCTTTGCCGGAGCCCGGTGGACCGGTGATCAATACCCGGCTCCCGGTGGGGGCCGCCTTGTCGATTTGCTGGCGCAGCTGATTGGCTACCGGCGAGATCCCGACGAGATCGATGTCGCCGCCGGCGCGCAATTTGAGCTCTTCGTTTTCGAGGCGCAGCTGAGCGGCCTCGATCGCTCGCTCCAAAACCAGTAGCAGACGGTCGGTTTCAAACGGCTTCTCGATAAAATCGTAGGCCCCGATTTTGATCGCTTCGACGGCACTTTCGATCGTGCCGTGCCCGCTGATCATGACCACCGGCACCCACGGCATCTCGGCTTGCAGGAGCCTGAGAATTTCGATGCCGTCGAGTTCGCTGCCCTGTAGCCAGATATCGAGGATCACCAAGGTCGGCTGCCGCGAATGAAGCACCGAAAGCGCCTGCGCGCTGTCGGCGGCCTCGCGCGTGGAGTAGCCTTCGTCTTGCAGTACGCTGGCGATCAGCATGCGGATGTCGGCTTCGTCGTCGACGATCAGGATGTCATGCGCCATGGGCAACTTCGCTCAGCGCCACTGCTGCGCCGCTATCCTCGA
>DASXMC010000134.1:0-3433 GCA_036495885.1 Allostellaceae bacterium
CTCTTACCAGCAGCTTAATCAGCCGCCCATCGGGTTTCGCCGCGGCAAACGGATCTCCCCCGTCGATCAGCATCCGGATCTCCCTCCCGGCGCGGCGCACCCGTACCGGCACGGACAGGATTTGGGTTTCATAGTCGGTCATGCTATGCAATTGCATAGCCGAGACATCGAGCAGCGCGCTGAGCCGAAGCGAACTGAGACGTATGTCAATCTGGTCGACGCCTACGTCGATCCGTTCGATCAGAGCAGTGAGGACTGCGCGCCCGGCGTGTTACGGGTAACTCGGGCCAGCGCTTTCCGATGTCTTCGGCTCGCGCGGCAAGCCGCCGCTGGGTCGAAGGATCAGGGAACCGCGTCGAAGTCGCCTTGTAGATGCTGCCGGGATCGAGAAGCCATTGGCGCACTCGGCTGGTCACCAGTTGCTCGATCTCCCCAGCCGGGATACGCAGCCCGGCGGACCTCTCGGTCTGATCCTTGGTGATCAGCGGGCGAGAGACATAGTAGCGGTAGCGGGTGCCCTTCTTGCCGGCATGGCTTGGCGTCATGCGGTTGCCGTCGCCATCAACCAGCATTCCGGCGAGCAGGCTCGGCTGACGAGTTTGTCCGCCCGAGTTGCGCTGGGCGCCATTGTAGGCGAGCTGCGCCTCCACCGCATCCCACAGCGGCTGATCGATAATCGGCGTGTGTTCCCCGGGATGGGATTGTTCCTTGTGAACGATCTCGCCTCGATAGATGCGGTTTTGCAGCATCAGGTAGAGCGCACCGCGCGACAACGGTTTGCCGCCCCAGAGGCGACCGGAGGCGCTCGTCCGGGATTTGCTCTTGATCCCCCCGGCTTCGAGCTCGCCCTTCAACAATCGGACCGAGCCGAGTTCGGCATAGCGGCGAAAAGATCGAGCGAACGATTTCCGCCTCGTGGTCGACGATGACGAGCCTGCGGTCCTGCACCTGGTACCCGAGCGGCGGCACCCCGCCCATCCACATCCCCTTCTTTTTCGAGGCGGCGATCTTGTCGCGAATGCGCTCCCCGATGACCTCGCGTTCGAACTGGGCGAAGGACAACAGAACGTTCAGGGTCAAGCGCCCCATCGAGTTTGTCGTGTTGAACTGCTGCGTCACCGAAACGAAGGAGGCGCACTTGGTGTCGAGGATCTCGACGATCTGGCAAAATCGGTGAGCGAGCGGGTCAGCCGGTCGATCTTGTAAACGACGACGATATCGACCCGCCCCGCCGTGAGGTCGGCGAGCAGTTGCTGCAGAGCCGGCCGATCGATCGTGGCGCCGGAGAACCCGCCGTCATCATAACCCGCGGGCAGGCATACCCAGCCCTCGTGCCGTTGGCTCATGATGAAGGCCTCACAGGCCTCGCGCTGCGCCTGCAGCGAATTAAACTCCTGCTCGAGCCCCTCCTCGGACGACTTGCGGGTGTAAATCGCGCATCGGATAGCTCCGTTCTGCCGCCTCGTGTTGGTTACTGGCCTCGTCATCGGCCGGGCTCGAGTAAGGAAGCGCGCGCTCGCCGCGTCACGCCAAAGAACCGCGGGCCCGACCAGTGCGCCCCGGTAATCCGCCCGGCAATCACACTCAGCGACCGATAGCGCTGGCCGTCGTACTCGAACCCGTCCTCGTGCACGAGGACGGTGTGGGTGTGCCCCCGCCACTGCCGCACCAATGTCGTGCCCGTCTTCAGCATGACACCGGGATCGAAGGAGAGGGCGCCTTTCTCAAACGCTCCTGCGAGGGTCTGCAGGCGGCGCTGCAGCGCACGGCTCGGGTCGCCATGGGCATGCTGTTGCAGCTTATCGGCGAGCCCTCTGATGATCAGATCACGACTGAGGCCCGAGGGTGGTTCAGTGTGATGCAACGTCCGCCAGGCACGCCGCAAGTCCTGTGTCGACCGATTGACCAATCCGGCAATCTCGCCATCAAGCTCGGCCGGGTCCAGCTTTCGCAATCCGTCCTTGCGGCCGCCGTTTGGCTCGAGAACGGACGACGGCTCGCCAGAGTGCTGGCGAGCCGAAGCGTCGTGGACTGGGGGTTTCACAGGCTCGCCGGCTCGGCGATGCGATAGACCCGGCCGCGCTCTTCTTTGGCCGAGGCAAGGGAGAGGCCGAGCTTCTTCTTTAGGGTTCCCGAGAAGACGCCGCGAACGGTATGACGCTGCCAGCCGGTGGTCCTCGCCACCTCATCGACTGTTGCCCCCTCGGGCCGACGCAGCATCGCAATCACATCGTCCTGCTTCGAGGGGCGCTTCACGTCGGATTGCGGCTCCGGGTCCGGTAACATCTCAATTGCCGACCACAGCTGATCGATCAGCGCCCCGCGGGCGCCGATCTTTTTCCGCTTCTCGACACCGGGCAGAGCGTTCCACAGCGCCAGTAGTCGCCTGCCGCTAAGCCGGGAGGCGTGCAGCTCCTGGTTAGAAGCGACGACAATCTCGCCCTCATTCGCTATGGCCGGCGCCTCGCGGCGTAGCACGATTCCGTCATTGCCGATAATGTAAATGCGCATAGGTGGGGTCTCCTGACTAGCCCCAGCGGCGGTGCCGCCGGTGACCCCACTCACGCTCTCTTCGCCGACCAAAGCCACTCCATTCCGGATAATCTTGTGGCGTTGTTGGGCCGACTCCGAGCATGGAATTGCTCGGCCGAGAACGCGTAATTTGCGGTCGGCAAGGGCTAAGCCGTGCCGACAAAGACTGTGCACGTCCGTAAGCGCCGATGAAGCCCGAACCCGGCCCCGATGCTGTCGGCAACGCCGCTGGCAGGTTGACCGGACCTGTTCGACGGCCAAGGAGCCGGTGGGTAGGGAACGAAGCAGCTCGCCCTCGGGCCGGGTGAGGTTGAGCCACGCCAGCGGGCCTGGTTGCGATCACAGCCTTCAATATGGTGCATGCCGCGATTCTAGCGAACCAATTCGCCAAAGGGAATCCACGCCAGCTGGGAAACTCGCCTTTTCACACGGTCTGCCTCACACAGCCTCGACCCAAAGCGGCGATAGATTGTGCACGGCGGCGAAATGGATTCTCCCGCCGGCTCAGCCTGCACGACTAGAGTCTCACCCCGATGATGGCCACACAGATCGGGGACGTCCCTTTCTGCTCTAGGCAATTCATCGCCACGCCAATCGGCTGCGGGTAATATTCTCCGTCACGGCGCACGGCAATTCGCATTCGATAAGGCATCGGCCACATCCGGGAGGCACCCATATGGAACGAAAAAAAGCGTCGGATTTTCCGCAGGAGCTTCTGAACCTATTCGACGGATACGTGCACGGCATGATTAGCCGCCGGCAGTTTTTAGACGGTGCACAAAGATTTGCCGTCGGGGGTGTGACAGCGGCGGCGCTCTTCCAGATGCTGAAGCCGAATTATGCTTGGGCCCTACAGGTTCCACCAAACGACAAACGGATCAAGGCGGAGTACGTCAGTGTG
>DASXMC010000135.1:0-4209 GCA_036495885.1 Allostellaceae bacterium
GTTTTCGGCAACGACGACCGGCTCGTTCAGCGCCTCGTCGACCAAGGTCGACAGGTTCTTCGCGTCTTTTGGCCGGCCGCGCGGATTGCCGGATTGGCCTGGCCTGAAACGGGTGTGGCGCGGCGGCTTGCCGTAGCCAACCTCGTAGGACGGTTCCTCGTCGTGATCAGGCGGCATCGCTCGCCTCCGCCTCGCCGGCGAGGTTATCAAAGCTGCGGCCGCTGACGGCATGACGAGCGGTCCCGTGGCTCAAGGCCTGCCAGCGGCGAATGATCGTGTCGACGTAAAGCGGATCGAGCTCCAGCCCATAACAACGGCGGCCGCTGCGCTCGGCGGCGATCACCGTGGTACCGCTGCCGAGAAAGCCGTCGAGCACGATGTCACCGCGCGCGCTGCAATCGAGGATCGCATCGGCGACCAATGCAACCGGCTTTACGGTCGGATGCAGCGCCAGCAGATTGCCCTCCTCGGTCTTGCGCGAAAACGAGTTGGCCCCGGGGTAGTGCCACACATTGCTGCGATTGCGGCCGAACTGGCCGAGCTGAACATTGTTGCGGTGCCGACCGCGCCCGGTCTTGAAGACAAAGACAAGCTCGTGCTGGGAGCGGTAGAGCGAGCCCATCCCGGCATTGTCCTTGACCCATACACAGACGTTTTCGAGCCGCGCCTCGGCCTCGCGGCCGGCGAGCAATTCACCGATATGGCGCCAGTCCATGCAGATATAGAGGAGGGCGCCACTGCTGCTGAAAGCTGCGAGGTGGCGCAAGCTGGTGGCGAGAAACACCGCGAAGGTGGGCCGGCTCATCTCGCCCGTGGCCATCGCGAACGGGCGATGATGGATCGCGCCGAGCCCCGTGGCGTGACCATCGATCGCCACATTGAAGGGCGGGTCGCTAAAGACCATCGCCGCCCTCTCCTCTCCCATTACTTCTCGGAAGGCGGCGGTGTCGAGCGCATTGCCGCACAGCACCCGGTGCGAGCCGAGCATCCACAGATCACCAGGCTTGCTGACTGCCGGCCCTGAGGCTTCGGGCACAACATCGGCCGGGTCGTCGCCCTGCGCGGGCGGGTCCTCGAGGGCGCCAATCCGTAGATCGATCTCGCCCACGTCAAAGCCGGTGACCTCGATACTGAAATCGAGGCCGAGCAGCGAGAGGTCACGGAGCTGTTCGGCCAACAACCGATCGTCCCAGTCGGCAAGCTCGCTCAGCCGGTTGTCGGCGATCATAAAGGCGCGCGCCTGGTCCGGGCTCAGGTGATCAAGGCACAAGGTCGGGACTTCGCTCCAACCGAGTTCGCGGCACGCCAGCAGCCGGCCGTGTCCGGCGATGACCTTGAGATCGGCATCGACCAGCACCGGCACATTGAAGCCAAAGGTCGCGATGCTGTTGGCAATCTGCCGGATCTGCTTTCGGCTGTGCCGCCGCGGGTTCGCCGGGTCGGGCTTCAGCGCGTCGATCGATTGGTAGGCGATTGCCAAGTTCGGCCGCCCGCTCGTCGGACGACCATTGGATATTCTAGGTAAATTCACATCCATTTGACCATGCTCCCTGACATATTTAATTGCTCAACCAAATCTGCTGCTTACTTTCGCCCGGGCTTGATCTCCGGAGCCTCGCGTGCCCAGGCCACGAGTTCGAGCACGAGGCGAGTAAGCGGCAACAGCGTCCTGACCTCGCCACCCGGATAGGTTTCCGTTACCGCCCTGAGCTGGATCAGAGCGGCGAAGCCGTCGCCCGGGACAAGTTCAACCGTGCCCGGCTTCTCCGAGTAGCGATCGTGCAGGCGCATGAAAATCTCGCCGGATATCAGCGGCACGATCGCCCCCCGGCTCTTTACCCACTCCGCCTCGAAGCTTCCGGCCGGAAGCGCGGTGAGAACGTCGCGAAAGAGCCGCCGAAATTCGTCGCGCCGATCGATTAAAAGACTCGCCATCTCGCTAACAGGGAATTGGGCGCAGAGACAGGTTCGCTCGAGACTGGCCGCTCAGCCATCCCAAATTATCCGGTATTTTCAATCACTTAAGCGATAGCCGCTGTACCGATTGGTACAATCCATTGGTACATTTTGGCCTTGGTGCCGTCAGCGGCATCGCGCTCGCCCTCGGTCGCGCCGCGCTCGGCCAGGGTGTGGATCTCGACCTGTCGCACCTATAACGCTGGGAACAATCGACGGGCGTGACCCGTGGTGCACGAAACGAGGTCGGGGTGACTGGGCGGGGTAGGGTCCGGCGTTTCGGTCACCACGGGCCATTTACGGGGCTTCGGGTTAACATCAGTGACTTAGAGGGCAGGCGCACTCCCCGCGGCCTTTTCCGCCATCGTTACACCGATCATCTCCAGGCCATGCTGTTTATCCTCGACCGCAACGCCGAGCGCTTCAAGTTCACGGAGGAAATCACGCCATTCCGAAATCGTTAGGCGACCCCGGATGTACAAAGTCGCCTCGGGGTGCTCGGTCAGTCGGGTCTTTATGATATCGACAGATGCGTGTTTCACGAAGTAAAGCACCTGCGCCCGCTGACGATAGAAGCTCCGCAGTGAGCCGGGCTGAGTGTGCGCCTCGCTCAGCGTCCGTGCGAGGAAATACAAACCGCGCATTCTGTCAGGTCGCGTGGCGCGGGGGCTAGGTGGAACCGCTTTCCCCGCCTTGCGTTGTCGGTATCGCTTGGCGCGTTTTGCGCCGGTCAAGTTCGTCAACAGTTCCTCCTCCGTCACCTTCTGCTGCCATGTGGCAACGCAATGTGACGTTATCAATCAAGCTCCGTCACACTCCGGTGCCACATGGCAGCAGAAGGTGACGAACCTACTCCCCGGCCCGATCCCGTAGCATGGGCAGAGCGCGTCCTCTCCGGCCCGGCGCGGCTTCTGGCGTCCCCTTCCGTTTCACGGCAGGCAACTCGCCAGCAACGATTCACGCCCGGCTCACTTCCGTCCCGTCGTCCAGCTCCGCTTGCATAGACGTGCATCCCCGGACGCGAGGAACGCTGCAATCTCCGAGGTGGCCCGGAACTCATACATCGGCCCATCGCTCGGATGGTGCACCAGCCAGCACGGCTTAGCGGCTTCGGTTTCCACCGCGTGGCGAATGTGGAAGATATCGTCCTCGACACCCTTGATCATCACCGCGATGTAATCCTCCTCGGCTTCGGTGTGACCGAGGGTCAGCCACAGATTGCGGTCGCGGTCGGCGGTTGCGGCCTGCAGCCGGAGGAAGTCGTCAATGTCAATCGGAAGTGGACGGTGGGTGTCGGAAGTGGTCATTGGGGAGAAACCTCTCAGTGGGTAAGCGATAGGGCAGATAGGCGCCGCGGATCAGGGCGTCAATTCAGCAACCGCTAGTCGAACATTCACTGTACCCGTGCTGGTACCCGTGCTAATCGACTGCGATCAAAGGTATTTGACAGGATGTCGCAGGCTGTTACCACAACAGATCTTCCGAAGAGCAGTCGTGTAACAACGCCGGCCTCATTGGGGGAGCAAGCCCCCGCTCGCGATGTACTGCGCAGCCTCCACCGCGGTGGCTTCACAATACGCCAAGCCATTTCGTGGCGAATGCACCCTCCAGATGGCGGGGCTGCCGGGTATGCGTGGGTCGTCGGAGAACGCCCCCTCATCATTGGGACGGAGGATAGCGATGGGGCTTTCGCCGCGGTTCGTGGCGATCACGTTGATCTCAGGCGTGCCAGTAAACACGAGTTGGCAATGGGACGCATGGGCGGCAAACGCCGCTTTAAGTTCGTCAAGGTCGGTGTAGGTCATAGGGGTGTCCCAATCATCGGAAGAGCGCCGCGAGGCGGAGAAGCGTGTCAAACGCGCGGGAATGCGCGATCCCGTTGAAGGTGGCGCGGCTGCGCCTTCTGTCGAACCAGCGGTTCTCGGCGTTGTTACATTCTGGCTTCACGTGAAGCTGTTCTGTAACAGGAGGGTCGGCGTCGGCTGTGCTTAGAGGCCGTTTCGCACTCATCTGGGATGCCCGATCAGTATCCACCCTCCCGCAGAAAGCGAATGACCGCCGGCAGATCGGCAAGGGTGGCGAGCGGCGTGCCATCGATCCTCGCTATGCTCCACTGCCGGTCAATCGGGGCTCCCGCGTAATGGTCGCCCGCGTAGCTGATCGGGTACTGTTGCCAGCCCTTGTGTGTCGGAGTGTGGCCGGAGCGATCGACAAATACCGTACCGGGGGGTCTCCTTGGTAGCGCCAGCGCCC
>DASXMC010000136.1:0-3281 GCA_036495885.1 Allostellaceae bacterium
AAGGGGATGCTCATGTCTCAACCGGAACCGGTTCAAGTTTTGGTCCTTGGCAGCGGGTTTGGCGGGAAGCTGCTCGCTTGGCATATGGCGCAATCGGGGCGACGTACCGCCGTTGTCGAGCGCCGATGGATCGGCGGCTCCTGTCCCAACATCGCCTGCCTGCCCAGCAAGAATGAGGTTTGGAGCGCGCGGATTGCGCATCTGGCGCGTCACGCCGCGCAGTTCGGCACGGTAACTGGTCCCGTGACGACCGACATGGCGAAAGTTCGCCAGCGCAAGCGCGACATGGTTGACGCCGAGATTGCCCTGCATTTGCGGAACTACGAGACAAGCGGCGCCGAACTGATCATGGGCATCGGCCGCTTCGTGGCCCCGAAAACCCTCGAGGTGCAGCTGAATGACGGCGGCACGCGGACGCTGGCGGGCGACCAGATTTTCCTAAATCTCGGAACGCACGCAGCGATCCCGAATGTTCCGGGGCTCGAGGCGGCCCGGCCGCTGACCCATATCGAGGCTCTCGAGCTCGATTATTTACCGTCGCATCTGATCGTGCTGGGGGGGGGCTATGTCGGTCTCGAATTGGCCCAGGCTTATCGTCGTTTTGGTAGCCGCGTGACGGTTATCGAGAGGGGAGCTCAGCCGATGAGCCGCGAGGATACCGACGTCGCAGCGGAAGTGCAGCGGATCCTCAGTGACGAAGGCATCCAGTTCCTAATGGGAGCCGAGACCCTGGACGTGCAGGGCCGATCCGGAGAGGAAGTCCGCCTTCGGGTGCGCGCGTCCTCTGGCGAGCAACAGATCGCCGGCAGCGACATACTGGTTGCGACGGGCCGCATTCCGAACACCGCCGGGATCGGGCTCGAAGAGGCCGGCGTCGAATTGGATGGCCACGGTTATATTCGTGTCAATGAGCGGCTGGAGACGACCGCACCCAGTATATGGGCGATTGGAGAATGCGCCGGCAGCCCGCAGTTTACACACGTCTCGATCGACGACTTTCGAATCATCAGAGACAATTTGGCTGGAATCCAGCGCAGTACGCGCGATCGGCTGGTTCCCTACTGCATGTTCACCGAGCCCCCGCTGGCACATGTCGGACTGAGCGAGGGCGAAGCGCAGCTCCGAGGCATCGCTACCCGGGTCGCGAGGTTGCCAATGAATGCCGTACGGCGGACCGCGACGACAGGCGAAACGCAAGGCTTCATGAAGGTTCTCGTCGGGAGCGATGACCATATTCTCGGCTTCACGATGATTGGCGCCGAGGCCGGAGAAGTCACGGCGACGGTGCAAACGGCGATGCTGGCGGATCTGCCATATTCGAGACTGCGCGACGCCATTCTGGCGCACCCGACGATGGCGGAGGGATTGGGCTCGCTGTTCGAGAATGTACCGCCGCGATCCCCTAACTGAGGGATGGTCACTACCCAGCTCGGCTCATCGACCCGCGCTGGGTGACCCGGGGACTCAGACGCCCCGAAGCGCGAGATACGGTTAGGCGGCGCGGCGGTGGCGGCTCTTGACGCGGGTCTGGGAGGTGCGTTCTTCGTCGAAGAGTTCGGCGAGCTTTTCGAGCATGACGCCGCCCAGTTGCTCGGCGTCGACGATCGTCACCGCGCGGCGGTAATAGCGGGTGACGTCGTGGCCGATGCCGATCGCGGTCAGCTCGACTTCTTTTAGCCGCTCGATGTCGCGGATGACCTCGCGCAGGTGCTTTTCGAGATAGTTGCCGGGGTTGACCGACAAGGTTGAATCGTCGACCGGGGCGCCGTCGGAAATCACCATCAGGATGCGGCGCTGCTCGGGACGCTCGCGCAAGCGGTTGTGCGCCCAGGCGAGCGCCTCGCCGTCAATATTCTCCTTGAGGATGCCCTCGCGCAGCATCAACCCCAAATTGCGGCGCGCCCGGCGCCACGGCATGTCGGCGTCCTTGTAGACGATGTGGCGCAAATCGTTGAGCCGGCCGGGGTTGGCGGGCTTGCCAGCGGCGATCCAACGCTCGCGCGATTGGCCGCCTTTCCACGCGCGGGTGGTAAAACCGAGGATCTCGACCTTGACCGCGCAGCGCTCGAGGGTGCGCGCCAGGACGTCGGCGCTCATCGCCGCGACCGTGATCGGCCGCCCGCGCATCGAGCCCGAATTGTCGATCAACAGGGTCACGACGGTGTCGCGGAATTCGGTCTCCTGCTCCTGCTTATAGGCGAGCGGCAGGACCGGGTTGGCGACGACGCGCGACAGCCGTGCCGCGTCCAGCAACCCCTCGTCGAGATCGAACTCCCACGACCGGGTCTGCTTCGCCAGGAGGCGGCGCTGCAAGCGGTTGGCGAGCCTGGCGATTACGCTCTGCAGATGCGAGAGCTGCTGGTCGAGCAGTTGTCGCAGGCGCGAGAGTTCGTCGGGGTCGCACAATTCGTGCGCCTCGATGATCTCGTCGAACGCCGTGGCAAAGGCGCGGTAGATTGCGGTGTCGTCGTTTCTGCCGCGCGGCAATTGGCCGGGCCGTCCCGGCCGCCCGGGATCGTCGTCGCTCGACCCCGGCATCATCTCGCCGTCGCCGGCGTCAGCTTCATCCTGCGCGTCCTCGGCGTCGCCATCGGCCGGCGAACCGTCGGGCGAGGGTTGGGCGCCGCTCGTCGCCCCTTCTCCCTCGTTCTGGTTTTCGCCGTCGGCTTCCTCGCCGTCCTGTTGCTCGTCGCTCTCGGACGAGTCTTCGGCCTCGCCCAGATCGATGTCGAGATCCTGCAGCATGCGGCGGGTCACCCGCGCGTAATCGTCCTGGTCGCGGATGGTACGGTCGAGTTCGCCCAGATCACGGGCGATGCGCGGTTCGAGCCAGGCCCGCCACAGATCGACGACCTTGCGCGCCGCGGGCGGCGGCGGTTCATGGGTCAAGACTTCGCGGGTCAGCAGGCGCACCGCCTCGGCCATTGTGCTTTCGGTGCGCTCGGTGATGCGCTCAAAGCCCTGGCGGCGGTATTGCTCGTCGAGCATCGCCGCGAGGTTAGACGCCACCCAGGTCATGCGGCGGGCGCCCAATGCCTCGACCCGCGCCTGCTCGACCGCGTCGAAGACGGCGCGCGCCAGCGGGCCGCCGGGCACCCGCCGGCTGTGCACCGCGTCGTCGTGATAGCGCATGCGCAGTGCCATGCTGTCGGCGGCCCCGCGCAATTGCGCCGTCTCCTCGGCGGGAAGGTCGCGCGGCGGGTTCGGCAACTTGATCCGCGTGCCGCTGACCCCGGCGGCGTCGGGACCAAAGCCGACGGTCACGTCGTCGCGTTCGGCGA
>DASXMC010000137.1:0-4610 GCA_036495885.1 Allostellaceae bacterium
CGAGAGCCCGGCGATTGTGGCTTATCTATCCGATACCTACGCTACCCCCGAAAACGCGCTGATCCCGACGGAGCCGCGCGAGCATGCGACCTGGCTCGAATGGTGCTTCTATGCCGCGACCGAGCTCGACGCGACGAGCCTCTACGTTATGCGCCGCCACGGCGCTCTGAAGCACATTTACGGCGAGGCGCCGGTGGCGCTCGAAAGCGCCGCCGCTTATTTCGCAACACAGCTGCGCCATGCGGAGCAAGCGCTGCAGGATGCGCGGCCTTTTCTTGTCGGCGGCCGGCTTACCACCGCCGACATGCTGCTCACCACCTGCCTGGCCTGGGCTATGAGCTACCACGTACCGGTGACCGCGGCGTGCCACGCTTATTTGGAACGGATCACGGCTCGCCCAACCTACCGCGCCGCCGTGGCGGCCAACACTCCGAGGAGCCCCGCGTAGCCGCCTCAGCTTGCCGCCTTTTCTTTCGCGAGGCGGCGGGGGGCCGGGAGATCGGTGTCCAGCGGCAGATGTCGCGGGTCTTTAGCGCCGGGGCCGGGATGGACGTGGACCTGCCTCGGCGAGAGCGGCTCGCCGCATTCGGAGCACACCATCACCGGATCGAAATCCTTGCCGCAGACGTTGTGAGTGTGCAGCAGCGGGCGCCCTTTCTTGTCGGCCATGTGAATATCGCCCCAGTGGACGATCGCCATGACAATCGGAAAGAGGTCGAGTCCTTTCTGCGTCAGGCGATACTCATAACGCACCGGCCGCTGCTGGTAGGGCACTTTGACGAGCACAAACTCGTTGACAAGCTTCTTGAGCCGGTTGGCGAGGATCGGCCGGGTGATGCCGAGCCGCTCCTGGAAATCCTCGAAGCGCCGCACACGCAGAAAGCAGTCCCGTAGAATCAGTAATGTCCAGCGGTCCCCGATCACCGAAACCGTGCGCGCCATCGAACAATTTTCGTCGCTAAGCTCGTTCCAACGCATCTAATTTTCCAGCAATGCCCGTCTCGTTCCTCCCACCAATATATGAGCAGCAGGTTTAGTATTCAAACCATCGAGTATCGCTACGCTTGGCTCGCCTTCGGCCGGGTACCACGGCCGATCACGTCGGAACGGCGGCGGTTTTCACGCCACGATTCGTCGGCAATCGGGAGAGCTCGCTGGTTTCGAACATCTCGCGGACAATATCGCGACCGGCACCGAACTTGCCTTTCGACAGCTAAAAGCGTCCGCCAGCGCCTGATTTGAAATTCGTTAGGGACGGTCGGCGTAGTGGTCGGCGCCGAGAAAATGCAGAGAGACGTAGGGCTCGTCGCCGAGCACCCAGCTGTCGTGTCCGGGTGCGATGTGAAAGACGTCTCCCGGGCGCATCTCGGTGATCGTGCCGTTGTCCATCGCGGCGGTCGCGCGGCCAGAGACGACGATCCCAACATGCTCGACCGAGCAGCTCGACGCGCCGGTCGCCGGGCCGACATGCATCGACCATCTCCAGCCTGGTTCATAGGTCGCGCGGCCAATCGTCATGCCGCCTATCCGAACAATCTCGAACTTGCCTTTTTCAAAGATTCGAACTTCGTCGGACTGCTCGAACCGCTTCAGTATCGCATCCATGTATTGAGCCGTCGTTTAGTGGCCGTGATTTACCCGGTCTCCGACTAGTGCGCCGCCAGGATCATCTCCTCGACGTCGCGCAACCGGTCCTTGCCAAAGAAGATCTCGTCGCCGACATATAAGGTGGGCGAGCCGAAGGTGCCCCGCGCGACTGAGCGCTCGGTATTCTCGAGCAGTCGCGCCTTGACATCGGCGTCCTGGACCAGCTCCGCAAAGCGCTCGGCATCGAAACCAGACTCGAGCAACGCCGCCCGCAATACCGCCGGATCGTCGAGCTTTTTGGGTTCCGACCACATGTGACGGTAGATTTCGTCGACATAGCGCTCAAACACGCCGAGCATCAGCGCCGCAATAGCGCCGCGCATGATGGTCAAGGTGTTGACCGGGAAGAACGGGTTGTTCCGGTAGCGAGTGATCCCATGGCGCTTGATGAAGCGCGCCGTCTCGAGGCGCTCGTAATCGGGCTTGTTCTTGATGCCGGCGAGGCTCTCCGCGGGGGACCGGTTGCCGGTCAGCTTATAGACGCCGCCCAGCAATACCGGCACGTATTCGAATTTCGTGCCGGTGCGCTGCTCAATCTGCGGGATCATCAGATGCGCAAGATAGGCGTTGGGGCTGCCGAAATCGAAATGGAATTCGACCTTGGGCATGGCTTCACCATTTCTCCGCGAAGGGCCGGATCTCGCGCTCGAACGACCAGGCGTCGCGCGGCTCCTGATAGATCTGCCAATAGGCTTCGGCGACCGATTCCGGCTGCATCAGCCTGCCCGGATCGAGATTGGCGAGGGCCGCTTCGCCCTCGCGCTCTTTGATCCGTTCGCGCACCCAGGCGGTGTCGACGCCAGCGTCGATGACCAGCTGGGCGACGTGGATGCCCTTCGAGCCGAGTTCGCGCGCCGCACTCTGCGCCACCGCGCGCAGGCCGAATTTGGCGCTGGCGAAGGCGGCATAGCCAACCCCACCGCGCATGCCGGCGGTGGCGCCGGTAAAGAAGATGTTGCCGCGGCCGCGCGGCAGCATCAGGCGCGCCGCCTCGCGGCCGGTCAAGAAGCCAGCGTAGCAGGCCATCTCCCAGACCTTGCGAAACACTCGCTCGGTGGTCTCGAGCAGCGGGAAATTAACATTGGCGCCGATGTTGAAGATGCAGACTTCGAGGGGCGCGCTCGCATCGGCATCATGGAGGAATGCAGCGATCTCCTCCTCCTTGCGAGCATCTAGCGAGCGCCCAACGATCCGCCCGCCCGCCGCCTCGATATCGGCGACCAGCGGTGCCAGCATCTCACCCTTGCGTCGTCCGGCGAAAACCGTGAAGCCTTCGGACGCGAATTTCTTGGCAATCGCAGCGCCGATGAAATCGCCGGCCCCGATCACCGCAGCCGTAGCATTCCTGTACTCCAAGTCAGCCTCCTATACCCGTGCCCTGACCCGGTCGCGAGCCGCGTCGGCCAGACGGTGCTTGAGGATTTTGCCGGTCGAGGCGGCCGGCAATCCGTCCGGCATGATGATCTCACAGGGCCGCTTGTATGGGGCGAGCCGCCGGGCAGCATACGCCATCAAATCCGGCGGCTTGACGGTCGAGCCCGGCAGCGGCTGTACAAAGGCCACCACTTCCTCGTTGCCGGGGACGGACCGCCCGATCACCGCCGATTGGACCACCGCCGGATGCTCGTTCAGCACCGCCTCGACCTCGGGCGGATAGACATTGAAGCCGGAGCGGATGATCAGTTCTTTGGTGCGGCCGACCAGGATCTTGTCCGCTTCCTGCCGCGCCGCCGTCCCGTCCATGCCCCGCCTCCTGCCTTAGTCGCGCGCAAACGATGGCACCGATAATAGGTGTGGTTTTAAAACTGTCAACCCGACAAACTGCGCCTTATGTTTCGGCTCCGCATGGCGCTGTCGCACGGCATCACGCCGACTCCGACATCCTGGCGTGCGCCGAGCCGGGCTTGCGCGCGGATCATGCGCATACTGCACGAGCGGGCGGTCGCCGGCACGGCTTGCGCTCTACTGAACGTTCTCGTCTGCGCGTTGGCGCGTCGAACCGGCCCCACAGTGAAACTGCATTGAGGCATTGCAGTGGAGCCGGCTACTGCCCTCGCTGGCAACTATCAGAACTCGAGCTCGGATGAATTTGGCGACTATGCCAGCCGCTGATCTCAGGTCGGACCACTTGCCGGAGGGGGAAGGCGCAATCTTTCCCGCCCGTCGGCTGACCGATGCTCTGAAAGCCGCGGATCCGCCGCTGCCGTTCGGGCTGCGTCTGTGGGCCTCAGTGTCCCTCGCGCTCTACGTTGCATTCTGGCTCGAGCTCGACGAACCCTTCTGGGCCGGTACCTCGGCGGCGATCGTCCCCCAGCCGCATCTCGGCGCGTCGCTGCGCAAAGGCTGGTTCCGCATCATCGCATCCTCGTCGTCGTCAAGTGATACTGCGCTAAGGCCGAACCTCTTTCGGTGGGCTCCTGGCGCCAACCCTGTGACTTTGCGAAAGACGCGTGCGAATGAAGCCACGTCCTTATACCCGAGGGATTGCGCGATCTCCTTTTGAGGCGTGTTCCCGCACTCCAGGAGCTCGCGGGCGCGCGCAATACGAACAGCTCGACAATATTCGATCGGTGTCATGCCCGTTGCATTCGCGAACCGCCGGAGGAACGTGCGCCTCTCCAATCCCGCCGCCGCCATGGAGGCCGAGAGAGACGTCTCGCCCATCCCTGATGTGTCCCCACTCCTGAGCCTTTAGGCCAGCTGTATCTCCGTGCGTTTGTCTAGGAGCAAAGCCAGGGAAATAGCGGGCTTCACTCGCGGCTGGATCGGAAAGAATAAAGCGGGCTGTTTCCACCCCGACGGCATTGCCAAGGATCTTGTCAACTAAAAGCAGGCCAACGTCGACCCACGCCAGAAATCCGCCTGCGGTGATGATGTCGCCATCGTCAATAATGCGCTGATTTGTGTCGACTGTAATCTCTGGAAACCGCCTCGCGAGCGCCTCTGCGCAAATGCGGTGTGTC
>DASXMC010000138.1:0-7952 GCA_036495885.1 Allostellaceae bacterium
ATTCTGGGTTGGCGCGTTCGCTGAACTCGACGGGCTCCTTGCCAGGCCGCTCACAGCAGAGGACGAGCGGTTCCTCGCGACCCGCAGTCGGATCTTGGCGCGGCGCAACCCGGCGAAGCTGATCCGGGAGGCGGTCGAGGCTGAGCGCGTTAGCCGCGTGCTCGACGCGTTGGGGGTGCGGTAGGCGGCTGATCCGGCGCGCGCCGCGTCGGCGATGAGAGAGGGCCCCGGTCAGAGACGGCCGGGGCTTTTCTGAACACGGGCAGAACGTTGCTACCCGATTTGCTACCAGACACGATAAAACAGGACGATATCAGAACGTATAGGGAATGACTACCACACCTAAAAAGCTAGGATTATCAGCCACCTTTAGGGGGTAGGTGGTACTGACCGGGACGATCGCCTCCGAACGCAATGACCGGGGTTTTCGCATTAGCGCAGACCGCGTGTCCGGCTCCGGTCCGGCAGGCAAAGCGCCATAGTCGTCCGCTTTCGACCAGCTGATAGGCGCTCAGGACCGGCACGCCGATAGCGAAATCGCGCCCGCGCTTCAACAGCGAGAGCGCTAGTGCCGTCTCCGGCGGCAGACCAAAACCCGCGCCGAGCATCAAATAGGCACCCTCTTGCACCCCAACCGCGTTCGGCACCGCGAATGCGACCGAGCGCACCGCATAGAGAAGGCTCTCGATCACCAGCACCGCGCCAAAACCGCGCCGCTCCCCCATCCATTGCAACGCGAGCCAGATCTGGGCGGCACTCGCGATCCAGCAGGCGAGGTGGACAGCAAAGCTGGACCATATCCCCGAAGGCCAGTCGTAAATCTCGGCGATTGCGGTGTGCAGTGCCGCCGCCCCGGCTGAGGTGCGCTCGGCCCAGCCGCGCCCGAGCGCCCCGGCCATGCGGTCGAGCACGCCAAATCCGCCACGCTGTGCCGCCACAAACCCGGCGGCCAGACCCAAACCCAGCACTATCCCGAGCGCCGCCGGCGCCGACGCCGGCGAATGCGGTGCGACATACAGCAGCCATAGTAACGCGATGGCGATGTAGGCGAGCTGGGCAAAAAACTCGAGCGTCACGTCGACGATCGTGGTCGCGGCCGCGGCGCTGGCCGCCACCCCGGCGACAGCGAGTGCGCGTGCGCCCAGCACATAGCCGCCGATCTGAGACAGCGGCAACACCTCGGAGGCCGAGTCGCGCACCAGACGCGCCCAAATCGCCGCCCACGGGTTCATTTTGGGCAGCAGCGCCCACCACGCCAACCCCATTGCCGCGATCAGCAACAGCTGGATCGCGCATACCGCCGCAAACCCGACAAAGCCGATCGCCAGCAGCGAACGCAAAACCATGCCGGCGCCGTAATGGACCAGGAGCGCCGCGATTATTGCCAGCCCGATCACGGCGGCGAGGCGCGAAATCACCCTCACGGTCGGTCGTTACCGGAAGAGATCGGGCCAGAAGAGGTTAGGCTTGCCGCCGCGGGCGTTGTCAAACGTATTGCGGCGAGCGCCACCGCCGCGACCCGCGGCAACAAGCGCGGCTGCAGCAGCTTCGGATCGAACACCTGCATGCGGCGGCGATGTTCGGCGCAGCAGACCTCGACAAGGGCACGCAGCGAAAAGCCGTCAATAAAAATGCTTGCTTCGGTTGCTGAAAAATCGCGTCCGCCATTTGCCGTCTGCCCCCGACGCACCGTCCGGAGCAGGCGGGCAACAGCGCCGAGGTAATAGCGCAGCGCAATAAGCGAACGCAGCGGGCCAGGGCCGCGGCCGCGGCGCGCCTGTTCCCACGCCATCCAATTGGTAAAAAAAACAATGTGCCGGTTCTCTTCGCGCAGCAAAGTATCGAAGATCGCAAACAACGCTTCCGGCAGATAAGCCGCGCGTCGCGCCATCTCGAACACTCCAAAACCGAGAAAAGCGTCGAGGCATTCGCCATAGCCGAAATCGGCGAAAGCACGATAAAGGTCGCGCTTCAGAGGTTCGAGCGGAGTTTCCTCGGCTTCGATGCCGTATCGCCGGGTCATCAGCTTCAGGAGCCGCGCGTGGCGTGCTTCTTCGAAGCCTTGCAGTGCCACCGCTTGGCGCACCAACGGATCGTCGATCGTCGCTCCATAGGCATCGACGATCGCGCCGGCGCGCCGCTCGGTATAAAGCACCTCAGGCCAGAACGGGATGGCCCGCAACCTGTCGAGGGCGGCGGGCTCCAGCGCCGGCCAGGGCAGTAATTCGGGGTCGTAGGGATTATGGCTCGCAATAAATGCGTCGCAGAACCGCTGCTTGTGCTGTTCGGTTCCAATCTTTATGTAGTCGTGGCGACGCTGCTTCGCCAGCGCAGCAGACGATGCGCGCATCGCATCAGCCGGGGCACCACCTGCGGCCGCAGCAGTCGCGGATCGTAGCCGCTCAGCCGCCGCTCATTCTCGGCGAGGCAGATTCCCAACAATTCGGCGGGTGAGACATCGACGTTGCCGACCGCTTTGCTTCCATTTAACGTGAAGTTGTTATCCTGTGCGGTGGTCTGCTGGTCTTTCGCCGCGACGGTCGCGCCGACGCCGCGCGCGATCCCGATCCGTTCCCAGATCAAAAACGCCCACACGGCCAGAACCCGGAGCACGAACCACGGGCGGCGCCAAAATGGCAGCCGGCGGCGATGCCAGGCCGCCCAATTGATGAAAAATAGGATGTGACGCCCTTCTTCCTGCATCACCGGCTCGAACGTGTCGACAAGAGCTCGCGGGAAAAAACCCGAGCGCTGCGCCAGTGCAAACAGCCCAAAGGCAAAAAAGCTGTCGATGCACTCGCTGAAGCCGGTGACCATGAAAGCCCATTCGCGATCCCGGGGACGAACATATTTCGGTTCCGGCGCCAACCGAATGCCATAAGCCTCGACCAGGTTCGAAAGCACCTCCTTGTGCCGGCCTTCCTCGAAGCCGTCGAGCTCGACGGCTTCGCGCAGCAGTGGGTCGGCGATCGTCTCGGCGTAGCCCAGCACCCGCTCACGGGCCTTGCCCTCGGTCTGCACGGCAATATCCCAGATCGGCAAGGCGATCAGCCGGTCGCGGGCTTCGGGCTCGAGCGCCGGCCAATCGATAACCGCCGGCTTGTAGCGATTGTGAGTGTCGAGCAGCATTCGGCAGAAAGCGGTCTTATGCGCCTCGGTTCCCGGAATGATCGGGTCAACGCCGGTTGCCTTCCATTCGCGAGCGGCGCGATCGGCCGCCTCGACCGTTGCGTTGTCAGGCATCGGCGATCACCGGAAGACTCTCCCCTTGCTTCGTATCAGCCGAAATGGCACAGCCCGGCCAGCCGCTCAAGGCGAACGCGTCGGGAACCTTGCCGTTCCGGCCGATTGACTCGACTGATCGGCTGACCTATCTACCCTGCGCAAGTTGAAATTCAGCAGTAGATCGGAGCCGGCGCCGTGAAGCGCACTTACCAGCCCAGCAAGCTCGTCCGCAAGCGCCGGCATGGCTTCCGCGCACGCATGTCGACCGTCGCTGGTCGTCGGGTGCTGGCGGCGCGGCGGGCAAAGGGGCGCAAACGACTGTCGGCCTGAGCCCGGTTGCCGCGCCGCTCGCCGAAGCGGCAGCGGACGCTCCCGGCAGACTGGCGACGCTGAAGACCCGGGCGGAGTTTCTGCGGGTTGCGGCGAGCCGGCTAAAAGCAGTTACCCCGGGGCTCATTCTGCAGGCGGCGGCGCGGCCGGTTGGGTCGGGAGCGCTCGGCGCGCGAATCGGCTTTACCGCCAGCCGCAAAGTAGGGAATGCGGTCGTGCGCAATCGCGCTAAGCGCCGGCTGCGGGCCGCCGCCGCGCAGATCCTGGCGCGTGACGGGAGGCGCTTGACGGATTATGTGCTGATTGCGCGCCAACTCACCGCCCTGCGCCCGTTCACAGAACTTCTGAGTGATCTCGAAACGGCGCTGCGGCAGGTCGGCCATAGCGCGCAACGACACCCCCAGCGGACAGGTGCCAGCGGACAGGTGCCAAAGGAGTGAGATGAAGCCCCTCGATTGCGGTCGGATCGCGAGCGCGGCGCTGCAAATTGTCGTGCGCGCCTATCAGCTGACGGTCTCTCCGCTGCTGCCGCCATCCTGCCGCTATCTTCCGACCTGCTCGGAGTATGCGATCGAGGCATTGACGCAGCACGGCGCGTTGCGCGGCAGCGCGCTTGCGATGCGCCGGTTGGCGCGCTGCCATCCCTGGGGAGGCAGCGGGTTCGATCCCGTGCCGACGCTCCAATCCGGCAGGCCAGCCGCACCCTTCGGGTCTCGGCCGGATTGCGCCCGGCCCTGAGCCCGACGGGCTCGACGCGAGATGGAACAGCGCAACCTGCTGATCGCAATCGTGCTGTCGGTCGGCATCCTGATCGGCTTCCAATACTTTTTCCAACGCCTGCACCCGACCCCGCCTCATCCCGGCCCCGAGGCGACGTCTTCCGCCACCCAGTCAACCGCTCCGGCGACGCGGCCCGGCGCGGCCGGAGCAAACGCACCGGGTGCAGCGGCGACCAAAGCCGCCGAGAGCTTGGAGGAGGCCGTCGCGGGTCAGCCGCGCGTCGCCATCGAAACCCCGAGCCTGCACGGCTCGATCGCGCTGACCGGCGCCAAGTTAGACGATCTAACGCTCGCCAAGTACCACGAGACCGTCGACCCGAAGAGCCCGGAGGTGGTGCTCCTGTCCCCGTCGGGAACCGCCAACCCCTATCTCGCCGAGTTTGGTTGGGTCGCTGCCGAGCCGGGGAAAGTCAAACTTCCTGGGCCTGACACCGTGTGGAAAGCATCGGGGGGTCCGCTGACCCCGACGCATCCGGTGACCTTGACCTGGGACAATGGTGAGGGCTTGATCTTCACGCGCACAATCTCCGTCGACGATAATTACATGTTTTCGGTGCACGACGGGGTACGCAATACCGGCGATACCGCGGTCAAGCTGCTGCCTTATGGCCTGATCAGCCGCACCGGAACACCGCAGGTGGCCGGGTACTACATCCTGTTCGAGGGGCTGATCGGCTATCTCGACGGCTCGTTGCAGGAGGTCAAATATTCCTCGCTAAGCCCAGACCAGCCGATCGATTTCGCCTCAACGGGAGGGTGGCTCGGTTTTACCGACAAGTATTGGCTGACGTCGCTGATCCCGTCGCAGAACGAACAGGTCAAGGCGAGCTTCAGGCACACCCTCGAAAACGGCGTTGCCCACTATCAGACCGACTATTTGGGACCAGCCGTTACCGTGGCGCCGAATGCGACGGCGAGCACAACGACCCGATTTTTCGCCGGCGCTAAAGAGCTCAACCTGCTGGAAGCCTACAGCGCTTCTGGTATCCCGCTGTTCGAGTATTCGATCGACTTTGGGTGGTTTTGGTTTCTCACCAAGCCAATCTTCCGCATTCTTCTCATCCTCGAGCATTTCTTAGGAAATTTCGGGTTGGCGATTCTCTTATTTACCCTCTGCGTGAAGCTGCTGTTTTTTCCGCTCGCCAACAAATCCTATCAGGCGATGAGCAAGATGAAGCTCTTGCAGCCCGAGATTCAGAAATTGCGCGAGCGCTTCCCCGACGACAAGGCGCGCCAACAGCAGGAGATGATGGCGCTCTACAAGCGCGTCGGCGCCAATCCGCTCGCCGGCTGTCTGCCGATCGTGATCCAAATCCCGGTATTCTTCTCGCTCTACAAGGTGCTGTTCGTTACGATCGAGATGCGACACGCGCCGTTTTATGGGTGGATCCACGATCTCTCCGCCCCGGACCCGACGTCTTTTGCCAATTTGTTCGGCTTGTTGCCGTTCGTCCCGCCGGCCTTCCTGATGATCGGCGCGTGGCCGATCATCATGGGGCTGACGATGTTCTTGCAGCAAAAGCTCAATCCGCAGCCGGTCGACCCGGTTCAAGCCCGCATGTTCATGATCCTACCGGTCGTGTTCACCTATATGCTGGCGCATTTCCCGGTCGGTCTCGTGATCTATTGGGCGTGGAACAACACGCTCAGCGTCGGTCAGCAATGGCTGATCATGCATCGCGCCGGGGCGGCTTGATCGCCGCGTGATGGACGAGGTTGCTGCCAGCGATCTTTATCCGGCGCGCGCCCTCGACCCCCAGTTGGTCGATGCCGGCCGACGGCTTTTTGCCCGCGAGGCGCGGTTTGTGGCGGGTGCAGGTGAGCCGGCGGCACTGCCTGCCGAAAGCCTCCCCGAAATCGCTTTTGCCGGCCGCTCCAATGTCGGCAAGTCGAGCCTTGTCAACGCGCTGACCGCCCGGCGCATGCTGGCGCGGACCTCGAATACCCCCGGCCGCACGCGTCAGCTCAACTTTTTCGATCTTGGCGGCGAGCTGATGCTTGTCGACCTGCCGGGTTACGGCTACGCCGAGGCTTCAAAAACCGCGATCGCGCGATGGACCGGATCGGTGCGGCGCTATCTGCGCTCGCGCGCCGTGCTCCGCCGCGTGTGTCTCTTGGTCGACGCCCGGCATGGTCTTAAGGAAACCGACCAGCCGATTTTGCAGATGCTCGATCAGACCGGCGCCTCCTATCAAATCGTCTTGACAAAAACCGACAAATTGCGCGGCGCCGAGTTGACCGGTGCCGCCGAGCGGGTCGCGGCCGAGCTCGCCGCGCATACCGCGGCCCATCCCGAGATTCATTTGACGAGCGCCGAACAGCGCCGCGGCATCGCCGCCTTGCGCGCGACCCTTGCCGCCTTTGCCCCGTCCGCCGCACTTGGCGCGATGGCGATACCCGAGGAGTGACGATAGAGTGCCTTCCGCGATGATCCCGACCTCGCGCGCCTGGAACTCCGCTGCCGAGCCCGACCCTTTGGCCAAAGCCGCGGTTCTGGCCGAGGCGCTGCCCTATATGCGCCGCTATGCCGGCCAGACGCTGGTCGTCAAATATGGCGGTCACGCAATGGGCGAAGGCGGTGATTCGTTTGCGCGCGATGTCGTTCTTTTGAAGCAGGTCGGCATTCACCCGATCGTGGTGCATGGCGGCGGGCCGCAAATCGGGCAGATGCTGAAGCGCCTGGGGATCGAGAGCCGGTTCGTTGACGGGTTGCGCGTCACCGACGCCGCGACGATGGAAGTCGTCGAGATGGTCCTCGCCGGGACCATCAACAAGCAGCTGGTGGCCGCGATCAACGCCGAAGGCGGCTGCGCCATCGGTTTGACCGGAAAGGACGCCCGGTTGATCGAAGCGAGAAAGGTGTGGCGCGGCAAGCTCGATGCCGGGATCCGCACCGAGCTCGATTTGGGCTTTGTTGGTGAGCCGCAGCGGGTCGCTGCCGGGGTCCTCGAAACATTCATCAAATCAGACATTATCCCGGTGATTGCCCCGATCGGCGTCGGCACCGGTGGCGAGACCTACAACATCAACGCCGACACCGTTGCCGGCGCCGTTGCCACCGCGGTCAAGGCAACGCGTCTCCTACTGCTGACTGATGTCGCGGGCGTGCTTGACCACGACAATCGGCTGGTGTCGGACATGACCGCGGATCAAGCGCGACATATGATCGCCGGAGGGGTCATTTACGGCGGCATGATTCCGAAGGTCGAAACCTGCCTCGATGCGGTCGATGGCGGGGTCGAGGCGGCGGTGATCCTCGACGGCCGCGTGCCGCACGCGATCCTGCTCGAATTGTTCACCGACACTTCCGGTGCCGGCACCCTGATCCGGGCCAGCTGAATCGCGATGCCCGCCAATCTCGGTCGCCCATTGCATGAGATCGAGACCTGGATCTTCGATCTCGACAACACGCTCTACCCCGCGTCGTGCCGCCTCTTCGATCAGATCCACGACCGCATGCAGCGTTTTATTGCCGATCGGCTGGGGCTCTCGATGGAGCAGGCGCTCATCGTCCAGAAGACGTATTTTCGCGAGCACGGGACGACGATGCGCGGGCTGATGACCGTGGACCGGGTCGATCCCCACGAATTCCTCGCTTACGTCCACGAGGTCGATCTC
>DASXMC010000139.1:0-2062 GCA_036495885.1 Allostellaceae bacterium
TCCTGCAGATTCTTCTGGCTCTTGCACGAACTCAAAACGCGCCGGGTGCCATAGTGACCATTCCAGCCGGCTGAATAAGAAAACCGACATGAGAAGCCACGGAGGGTCAGCGGGGTGGGCCGATTGCAATCTTGCGCTTTACTGCTTTGTGGCAGGAACCCATCTTTGGACCGCCGCGGCGGTATCGGTCGGCTCGGTGTTGCAGCAAAGCGTCGCCTGTGGAATGTCGACATGCACGACGTCGACCAGCTTTTCGAACAGGAGCGTGTTCTAGTGGATCAGCCGCAGGCCGGATCAGAGATAGCGCGCCCACTGAACCGCGCAGGCGCGTCGGCGACGAGCGCGTCTGACCAGAAGCCCCGCAGCGCTATTGTCGCTCCGGCGGCTTGCGAGCCATCCCTGCTCGCCGAAACGCCTCGGCCATCGCGTCGCCGCTCGCTGGCTGCGAATTGCCTCGGCCTGCACGGGTCTCAGCGGTTCGGAGCCGTTTATCTGATCCCGCTGGACCGAAGTCGGCGCTGACCGGCGTCGATCTCGTAGAGGCTTCATCGAGCCGCATCGTTAACGAGATCCGACGGCGTTTCGGGTCAACTTCCAACACCTTGACACGGACAACATCACCGGGCTTCGCAACCTTGCGCGGATCCTTCACGTAAGTGTTGGCCATCATCGAGATGTGCACCAGCCCATCCTGGTGGACCCCCACATCGACGAAAGCGCCGAACGCGGCCACGTTGGTCACGACACCTTCGAGAACCATGTCGGGCTTCAGATCCTCGATCTTTTCCACGCCCTCACGGAAGTTCGCCGTTTTAAAAGCCGGACGTGGGTCACGACCGGGCTTTTCGAGTTCGCGCAAGATGTCGGTAACGGTCGGCACCCCGAACACCTCATCGGTGAACGCCTCCGGCTCGAGCTGGCGCAGTATTGATGTATTGCCGATCAGTCTTCTGAGCTCGCTCTTGGTTCCCGCGAGAATGCGCCGCACCACAGGATAGGCTTCCGGGTGTACACCCGATGCATCGAGCGGATCGTCGCCGTTCGAGATGCGCAGAAATCCTGCTGAAAGCTCGAAAGCCTTGGGCCCGAGCCGCGGCACCTTTTTGAGGCCCGTACGGGTGCGAAAAGAACCGTTCGCCTCGCGGTAATCAACAATGCTGCGCGCCAGTCCTTCACCGATACCGGAGACCCGCGACAGCAGCGGCGCCGACGCGGTGTTGACTTCCACCCCCACAGCGTTGACGCAATCCTCGACCACCGCATTAAGGGAGCGCGATAGCTTTTGTCCGCTGAGATCGTGCTGATATTGGCCCACACCGATCGATTGGGGCTCGATCTTGACCAGTTCGCCGAGCGGGTCCTGAAGCCGCCGCGCGATCGACACCGCTCCGCGCAGGGACACGTCCAACCCCGGCAACTCCTGCGAGGCAAAAGCCGAAGCCGAATAGACAGAGGCGCCGGCCTCCGAGACCACAACCTTGGTCAACTCGAGCTCCGGATGAAGCCGAATGAGCTCCGCAGCCAGCCGGTCGGTTTCGCGCGAGGCGGTGCCGTTGCCGATCGCGATCAGTTCCACCCGATGCTCAGCGGCAAGCCGCGCCAGCTGAGCGATCGACTCGTCCCAACGTCGCTGTGGTTCATGTGGGTAGATCGTTGCCGTCGCCGCGACCTGTCCGGTCTCGGCGACGACGGCGACTTTGACGCCGGTCCGGTATCCCGGATCAAGCCCCATCGTCGGACGTGCGCCCGCGGGGGCCGCGAGCAAGAGGTCGCGTAGGTTGCCGGCGAACACTCGCACGGCGGCGTCCTCCGCAGCTTGCCAGAGCCGAAGGCGCAGGTCGCTTTCAACGTGAGCCAGGATCCTTGTCCGCCAGGCCAAGCGGACGGTGTCGATCAGCCAGCGGTCGCCCGGCCGACCACGATCTGCAATCTTGAACCGGTTGGCGATCTGCTGCTCAAAACCGTCCGGCTCGCCGCGATCCGCCGCAGCTGGGTCGGGCACCAGCTCAAGGGTAAGCACCCCCTCCTTTTCCCCGCGGAACAGCGCGAGGGTGCGGTGCGA
>DASXMC010000140.1:0-3855 GCA_036495885.1 Allostellaceae bacterium
CTGTGGTTGACATCGGCGGGGCGGACCTCGACCCCGTGCTCGCGCGCGTCGCGGACGATCTGCGCCGGCGCGTAAAACCCCATCGGCTGGCTGTTCAGCAAGGCGCAAGCAAAGATTTCGGGATAAAAGCACTTGATCCAGGCCGAGACGTAAACCAGGAGCGCAAAGCTCGCGGCATGGCTCTCCGGAAAGCCGTAGGTCCCGAAGCCCTCGATCTGGCTGAAGCAGCGCGTGGCAAAGTCGCGATCGTAGCCATTCAGGACCATGCCGGCGACAAACTTGTCACGGAACAGGTGGATGTCGCCGCTGCGCTTGAAGGTCGCCATCGCCCGGCGCAACCGGTCGGCCTCCTCGGGGGCAAAACCGGCGCCGACGATGGCGATCTTCATCGCCTGCTCCTGGAACAGCGGCACCCCCATGGTCTTGCCCAATACCTGGCGCAATTCCTCGGAGGGATATTCGACCGGCTCGCGACCGGAGCGCCGGCGCAGATAGGGGTGCACCATGTCGCCCTGGATCGGCCCCGGGCGCACGATCGCGACCTCGATGACGAGATCGTAGAACTTGCAGGGCTTGAGCCGCGGCAGCATCGTCATCTGCGCTCGGCTTTCGACCTGGAAGACGCCGAGCGAATCGGCTTGGCTCAGCATTTCGTAGACCGCGGGGTCTTCAGCCGGCACGGTGGCGAGTTCGAGCCGACGGCCGTAGTGCCGTTCGATCAGCGCGAACGCCTTTCTGATGCAGGTCAGCATGCCGAGCGCCAGCACGTCGATCTTCAGGATGCCGAGCGCGTCGAGATCGTCCTTGTCCCATTCGATGACGGTGCGGTCCTCCATCGCCGCATTCTCGATCGGCACCAGTTCGGACAGCGGTCCGCGGGTGATCACAAACCCGCCGACATGCTGCGACAGGTGACGCGGGAAGCCGGTGAGTTCGGCGGCGAGATTGAGCGCCAGTCTGAGGTTGCGGTCAGTCGGGTCGAGACCAGCATCGCGCACCCGCAGATCGGCGATCGGGTCGTTACTCCAGCCCCAGACGATGCCGGCCAGGGCCGCGACGACATCGACCGACAAGCCCAGCACCTTGCCGACCTCGCGGATCGCCGAACGCGATCGGTAGCAGATCACGGTGGCGGCGAGCCCGGCTCGGTCGCGCCCGTATTTCCCGTAGATATACTGGACGACCTCTTCGCGCCGCTCGTGCTCGAAATCGACATCGATGTCGGGCGGCTCGTTGCGCGCCGCACTGATAAAGCGCTCGAACAACACATCGATGCGCGCCGGATCGACCGCGGTGATGCCAAGGCAATAGCACACGACCGAGTTCGCCGCCGAGCCGCGGCCCTGGCATAGGATGCCGCGAGCGCGTGCGAACTCGACAATGTCGTGCACGGTCAGAAAATAGCGGGCGTAATCGAGCCGCTCGATCAGTTGGAGCTCGTGCTCTATCAGATTGCGGATCTTTTCGGGAATGCCGCTTATGACGGTTTCAGATGATCCCGATGCGCCACCGCTTTTTTTGTCATTCCCGCTTTTACCGTCATTCCCGCGAAAGCGGGAATCTAGAGCCTCACTACAAGTCGCTTGCCCCTGGACCCCCGCTTTCGCGGGGGTGACGAAAATATGATCCTCTACTGCATGCGAACGCTGCGAAAAACGCGCGGCGGCACCCGCCCAGGCGAGATCGGCGAGGCGCTGCTGCGGAATGCGCCCGTCAGCGGCGGTCTCGTCCGGATATTCGTAACGCAATTCGTCGAGGTTGAACCGGCAACGCTCGACGATGGCGAGACTGCGCGCGACCGCATCCGGACAGGCGCGAAAGAGCCGCGTCATTTCCGCCGGCGATTTCAGATGGCGCTCGGCGTTGGCGGCGAGACGAAAGCCGGCTGCTGCGATCGTACAGCCTTCGCGGATGCAGGTCAGCACATCCTGCAACCGCCGCCGCTCGGGAGTGTGATAGAGCACATCGTTGGTCGCAACGAGCGGCAGCCCCGCCGCCTCGGCCAATGCCGCGAGCCGGGCGAGCCGGCGGGCGTCGTCGCCGCGATAGAGGCGATGGGCGGCGAGATAGGCGCGGTCCGCGAAATCGGTCGCGACGCGGTCGGCGAACCAGGCGAATTCCCCCCACCCTTCCCTCGCGTCGAGGTTCTCGGAGGGTAGCACGATGACGATCTGGCCCTCGCCATAAGCGGCGACATCGGTGTAGTCGAGATGGCATTCGCCTTTGGGCGCGCGCCGCTTGCCCAAGGTCAACAGCCGCGTCAACCGGCCGTAAGCGGCGCGGTCTTGTGGAAAGGCGAGAACGCCCGAGCCGTCTGAGAAAGCGAGCCGGCAGCCGACAACAAGGCGGATCCCGACCTCTTTTGCCGCCTGATGGGCGCGCACGATCCCGGCAAAGCTGTTGTGGTCGGTGACCGCGATCGCGCGGTGGCCAAGGGCGGCGGCAGCCAGCACCAGCTCAGCCGGGTGCGAGGCCCCGCGCAGGAACGAGAAATTGGTCGTGACCTGCAATTCGGCGTATTCGCCCGAGTTGCCGCTCATCGCCGCCCCCGTCGCGGGGGTATCGACCGCCCCACAGCAATAAAGCGAATTCGCGCGGCGTCTGGCATTGCGCGAACCGTCAGCTCAAGCCGCCACCGACTGATCGACGCGGGCGATCAGATCCGGCGGCAGAGGACCCGCCTCGGCCGCGGCGACGCATTCGGCGAGCTCACGACGGTTTTTGACGCCGAGCACCAGCGTGTCGACGTCGAGCGAAAGTGCATAGCGGTGGGCGAGTGCGGCCGGGTTTACCCCCAATTCCCCGGCCAGCCGGCGAAAGCCTGCGGCGCGGGCATAGTCGCGCATCTCGGGATGGTCGGGCGCCAACGGCCGGTCGAGGATACTGGTCAACGCCCCGGCCTGCACCGCGCGAATGCCCATGACGCCAACCCCGTTCGCTCGCGCCGCGGCGATAATCTCGCGCGGCTTTGCCGGGCCGTCAAAAAATTTGAGACCGCCCGGCGAGTCGAGCAGATTGGCGATGCATTGCACCGCCGCCGGCGTCGGGGTTTCGCCGAGAACCCGGGTGATCGTGTCGGGATGCCCAATCCCGGTCAGGCCCCAGGCGCCGATCAGCCCTTCGGCGACCAGCTTTTCGAAGACCGGGCGGACATGATCGGCAAAGGTGGCGTGAAGGGTCATGCGTGCTGCAGCATCGGGCCAGCGCGAACGATAGACCGAATCGGGTACGATATTCGAATGCAAAAAGAACAAATCGAGATGATCCAACCGCAGCCGCTGCAGGCTGTCAGCGATCGAGCGGCGCAAAGTGGGCTCGATGTCGGCCGGCGGCAATTCGCCAAGATTGCATTTGCTGGTGACCCGCACACCTGCAGGCAGCCTGCCGCCAAAAGCGGCGCCCACGACCTCCTCGGCTTTGCCGTCGCCATAGCGCGGCGCCAGATCGATCAGGTCGATACCGGCATCGACCGCGGCATGCACGGTTGCGACGCATTCGGCAAAGGTGGTCTCGCCCCATAGCTGGCCGAGCCCGCCGCCGCCCAAGCTCAGCACCGACACCGGCCACAATCCTCCTAACTGATGCCGCTCCATCGCCATTCTCCCTCAGAAATTCGATCGCCGGCGCCGATCTTAGCGCGCTCGCGGGCGGCGCTGCATCGACATCGGGATCGGCTGCGCCGCTGGCCGCCGCCTTGACAGGTTTTGCCGGCAGCCTCTAAAAGCCGACGGTTGGGCGCGGGCGCGTAGCTCAGCGGGAGAGCGTTCCGTTCACACCGGAGAGGTCACAGGTTCAATCCCTGTCGCGCCCACCATCGGCCCCGATCCGCACACCGACAGGCGCGTAGCTCAGTGG
>DASXMC010000141.1:0-2217 GCA_036495885.1 Allostellaceae bacterium
ACCCGTTCCGGGCCGAACTCGCGCAGCAGCGGCGGCAGCGCGTCGGTCGCCATGTAAAAGATCTTCGGATCGCGCCGCATCTCTTCGGCGATAGCTTCGACGGCGGCCTCGTTATAGGTCAGCTCTCGCATTGTCCGCTCCTCCGCCTAATCCCTCTCCGCCCCCGAGGGCGGAGAGGGAGAACATCGCGCATCGGGACCACATCGAACACGTCTTCACGCCGCAAACACGTCGTCCGCCGCCTGCTCGGGCAGCGGGAAGGGGCTCGCCTCGGCAAAGGCGACGGCGGCATCAAGTGCGGTGGCGACCTCGCGCTCGACCGCCGCGAGACCGGCGTCGTCGAGGACGCCCTGCTCGCGTAAGCGTCGCTCCAGTTGTGCGACCGGGTCTCGTCCTCTCCACATTTCGATCTCGGCCGGGTCGCGCAACTCAGGCTGGCCCTGGCGCTCGGTATGGGCGCGCCAGCGATAGGTCTTGCACTCGATCAAACTCGGCCCGCCGCCCGAGCGCGCCCGCTCGACGGCGCGGTTGGCCGCTTGGTAGACCGCGAAGATGTCGTTGCCGTCGACGACGACGCCCGGAATGCCGTAGCCCGCCGCCCGCGCGGCGACGTCGCCCAAGGCGTGGGTCGCGGCCGCCGCGGTCTGTGCTGCATACATGTTGTTCTCGCAGACATAGAGCATCGGCAATTTCCAGGTCGCGGCGATGTTGAGGCATTCGTGAAACGGCCCGGCATTCGACGCCCCGTCGCCGAAAAACGACACCGCGACCCCGCCCTTGCCCTCCATCTGCGCCGCGAGCCCAGCGCCGGTGATGATCGAGATGCCCCCGGCGACGATGCCGTTGGCGCCGAGCATGCCGATGGCGAAATCGGCGATGTGCATCGACCCGCCCTTGCCGTGGCAATAGCCGGTTTGGCGGCCGTAAAGCTCGGCCATCATCCGGTTCAAATCCGCACCCTTGGCGATGCAGTGACCGTGGCCGCGATGTGTCGAGATGATCCGGTCGCCTTGGCCAAGCGCGGAGCACACCCCGACCGCAACCGCCTCCTCGCCGATATAGCAATGCACCACGCCATAGATCTTGCCGGCGCGGTAATCGTCCGAGGCGCGCTCCTCAAAGCGGCGGATCGTCAGCATGCGCCGCAGCATCTCGCGCTGCTGATCCGGCGGCAAATTGGGTGCGAGGCTTTGCATGGACATTTCCTCCGGGCCGTCTGGCCGATAATGATGGTGCAGCACCACGCGCACGGCAACTGTAACCTCGCCCTTGGTTGGCCGCCTGTGTGTCGCGCATTATGTGTGCATCGTTACATATCGAGCATCACCTCATGTACTACCGGCAAGCCGCACCTATCGAAATAAACGGAATAGCGCAAAAACCGATTCCCAAACTGTTGCTCGAACAGCGGTTTTAACGATTGTTCCCCCTATCCCTTGCTGTTGATGGATGGCAACGGGCTGCTGCAGGTTCGAGACGAGTCCAAGACGGTGTTTGAGCGCTTCGGGGCTCCGCCAATACTCATTATATAGAATTTCACGTTCTTCGTCCGCAGTTTGTAAGAAAACCTCGGACTGCTCCGGCGACATCAGCGCGGCCATAGCTCGTATTCTCTCCTCAAAACGCAAAATGGTTTCCCTGCTGATCTGTTGATTTTGTCTGACAACCGCAAGAAATGACCGCCAAAAGTCCTCGACCATTGCTCTTATCGCAGCTCGGTCGATACTCTCGCCTGCCACCATTATCCGTACTCACGTAACCGGAGCCGTCGGTATGGATGATGGGATACACTGGCTAACTAAACGACGTCAAAAAAAGGTCAGAATGATTGGACTGTTATCGCCACTATTCGAGCCGTGAACTCATTCGATGGTTTTGACGATTTGCTCGCACATTTTTTTGGCATCGCCGAACAGCATCATCGTATTGTCGCGGTAGAAAAGCTGTTTTTCGACCCGGCATAGCCCGAGGCCATCGAGCGTTTGACAAACAAGACGCTCTTGGCGCGGTCGACATCGAGGATCCGCATGCCGTAGATCGGCGAGTTGGGGTCGGTCTTGGCGGCGGGGTTGGTCACGTCGTTGGCGCCGATCACAAAGGCGACCTCGGTAGATGGAAAATCGCGGTTGATCTCGTCGAGCTCGAAGACCTCGTCATAGGGCACATTGGCTTCGGCGAGCAGCACATTCATATGCCCCGGCATGCGCCCGGCGACCA
>DASXMC010000142.1:0-3385 GCA_036495885.1 Allostellaceae bacterium
CGCTCTCCGGTCCACGGGAAATCGGCATCATCGATCGCGATGCCCTCACCAAGGAGCGCGAGGCGGGTGAGGCGTCGCCCCCATCAGTGTCGCCGCGTCCGCGTCCGCCGATAGCAGACGAGTGCAACCCGAGCCCGGTACGGGTCGTGCCGCCGACCCGGTTAGTGGAGGTCCGGGTGCCGCAATTTGCCTTTGGCAATGTTCTCGGAGACATGCGGAGATGGCTCGATCATCAGCGCTGCGACCCCTCCCGCTTCACATGTGTTAGAGAGGGCTCGGGGGCCGTCATCGTTCGTGTCGAATTCCCGGATGAAATCGAGGACAAAGCCGATGCGTTCGAGAAGCAGTTTGCCGCATCCTCGGCGATGGCGGCAGGGCGATGATCTAACGGCAAGATTACCAATCCCATGCCATGATCTCCCACCGCGTGACAGAGACCGCTGGCGCTGAATAAACTAACTCAGGTTAATGCAGGGCGACCGATCACTGTGTTAATTTTCGGGCCTGAGTTAGTCAACCGAGAACGGGACCTGCGGTGGTCGGCAATCGCATCGTGCATATCGTCGATGACGATGCTTCGATCCGAAGAGCTCTGGCGCGGCTGCTTCGTTCGGCGGGGCTTGACACCATCGGCTACGAAACAGCGCAGGCTGTACTGACTGCCGCGCCGAGCCTGACGTCCGGGTGCATCTTGCTCGATGTGCAGATGCCCGGAATGAACGGTTTGGAGCTCCTGGGCCGGTTGAGCGAGATCGGCATAGACCTGCCGGTCATCGTCGTGACCGGCCATGGCGATGTTCCGACCGCTGTCCGGGCGATGAAGACCGGCGCCGTCGACTTCATTGAGAAACCGATCGACGAGGCTCAGCTGCTCGCGGCCATCGATGCCGCGCTCACGGAAAGGAGGCCCGCGCCCGGCGATCGCGCGGCGGTCCGGGACCTGGCAACGGTGCAAGCGACGGAGCAGATGGCGCTGCTCAGCCCGCGCGAGCGGCAGGTGCTCGAAGCGATCGCCTTCGGCCGCCCGAACAAACTGATCGCCTATGATCTTGGTATCAGCGTCCGTACCGTCGAGGTGCACCGCGCGCACATGATGGATCGGCTCGGCGTGCGCGCCATCGCGGAAGCGATCCGCATTGCGGTGATGGCGGCGCTCGCCGAGACCATCACCTAAGGGCATTCTCGTTCCTCACTTCTTCCGCGGGGCGGCCATGGCTTCGTTCCTTTCCAATCTTTTCGGACAAAACTATTTTATTCCCCACGGGGTCTGTCTCGCCTGGGACCCCTCACTGATGTTGCTGTTTGTCTTGTCGGATGCAGCAATTGCCATCGCGTATTATAGTATTCCTGTTGCTTTAATCTACTTTATCCGCAAGCGCCACGATTTGGCGTTCCGCGGTATATTCGCCCTTACTGGGGCATTTATTCTGGCCTGCGGGACCACCCATGTCATGGATGTGGTGACCCTCTGGTACCCGGCCTATTGGCCGGATGTGGCGGTCAAGTTCTTCACCGCCGTGATATCGATCTTCACCGCGGGGGCGATGTGGTGGGTGATGCCGGCGGCACTGGCGCTTCCGAGCACCGCGCAGCTCGAGGACGCCAACCGCCGCCTTCAGCACGAGATCGCCGAGCGGGAGCGCGCACAGGCGGCGCTGCGAAAGGCGAACGCGGAACTCGAGCGGCGTGTCGCCGCCCGCACCGCCGAGCTTGAAGACGAGGTCGTGCAGCGGCGACGCACCGAGGAGACCTTGCGGGTCAGCGAGCAGCGCTGGCGCAGCATGTTCGAAGCCTCGGCAGTCGGCATCGCCTTGACCGATGAGGATCGGCGTTTTGTTGCCGCGAACGGGGCGTTTCAGAAGATGATCGGCTACACTGCCGAGGAGCTGGCCACGCTTGGCCCGGTCGAGATCACCTACGAGGATGACCAGGAAGCCACCCGTGAGATGCTTGACGACATGTTCACGGGCAGGCGTCCCAATTATCACGTCGAGAAGCGCTACCGGCGCAAGGACGACACCCTGATCTGGGTCCGCGTCAGCACCGCCCAGCCTCCGGAACCAGGCAGCGGCCTGCGTGGGATTCCAACGATCATCGAGGACATCACCGAGCGCAAGCGGGCCGAAGATGAATTGCAAGAAACCCGCGAAGCGCTGCTGCGGGTAACTCGCCTGAGCACGATGGGCGAACTGGCTGCGTCGATTGCGCACGAAGTCAACCAGCCGCTCAGCGCGATTGTGGCAAACGGCACCGCCTGCCTCAGATTCCTGGCCGAGCCGAAGCCCGATCTTGAAGAAGCCAGGGAGGCGGTGGAGGACATCATCAGCGACGGCAGGCGCGCGAGCGAGGTGCTGGTGCGCATCCGCCAGCTGGCCAAAAAATCCGCGCCCGAACTGACGCCAGTCAACGTCAACGGCGCGATTTCCGAGGTAATGTCGCTGGCTGGACACGAGATGCAGCGAAGCGAGATTTCCGCACGGGTCGAACTAGATCCAGATTTGCCGTCGGTTCTCGCCGACCGGGTTCAGGTGCAACAGGTCGTGCTCAATCTCGTGATGAATGGAATCGAGGCGATGCGCGGCGTGGCCGATAGGGCGCGGGTTTTAAAGGTCAAGTCAACGGTGGCGCCGCCGGCTGATGTCGCGGTGACGGTCGAAGATACCGGAATCGGTTTTGGGAATAATGATCCGGAGCATATATTTGAAACGTTTTTCACGACCAAGAAAGACGGCATGGGTATGGGGCTGTCGATCAGCCGCTCGATCGTACAGACTCATGGCGGACATTTGTGGGCGTCGGCGAGAGCGCCGAGTGGAGCCACCTTCAGCTTCACCCTGCCGGCGAGCGCGGGAGCTGAAACATGACGAGCGACAAGTTTATCGTGATGATCGTCGATGACGACGAATCGGTGCGCAGGGCCGCCCGCCGTCTGATCAAATCGTACGGGTTCGCGGTCGAGACGTTTGCCTCCGCCGATGACTTTCTTGCCTCGGGCCGACTCCCCGCAACTGCCTGCCTGGTTTTGGATGTGCAGATGCCGGGGTTGAACGGGTTGGAGCTACAGAGCCGTCTGCTCGGCGAAGGCCATCAGGTCCCCACCATCTTCATTACCGCTTTTAACAACGAGAATGCGCGTGCCCAGGCACTCAAGGTCGGAGCGCTCGCTTATCTGGTCAAACCTTTTGAGGAAACCGACTTACTGAACTCGATCAACGCCGCCTTGCAACAATAGGGAAAGTCCCGCGCCCCACCGTCCGACTATCTTTAAGTATGGGATCTCAGAAAACACCGCCGGGTCGCGTCCACGGTTTCGATCGGCACCTCACTGAGCCCAAGTTCACATCGAGTAGATGCGGTCACGAGGCAATGTCGGCTGCCTCCCGCG
>DASXMC010000143.1:0-1729 GCA_036495885.1 Allostellaceae bacterium
CGGGTTCGGGAGGAAATCCGCTCACAGCGCCATACCGCGAGCCTGCTGCGGCTGCTGCGCTGGTTCGAGGGGCGTGGTTGGCGGGCGCCGGGCGGTGAGCCGGACCCGGCGCTACAGCAAGCGATCGGCGGCCTGGCACCCGAATTGCTCGATCGCCGGCGCGAGCAGGTGCGTCATCGCAGCCGGCACTTCCGGCGGTTGCCGGCGCACCAGCGCCATCGCCTGCGCATCGCCGTCAAAAAACTGCGCTACACGATCGAGCTGCTCGGCAGCATTTACAACGAGCCCGACCTGCATCCTTTTGTCAAACGTCTTAAGCGCGTCCAGGATGAGCTCGGCTATGCCAACGATGTCCGCGTCGCCTACAGTCTTGTCATCGAACTCGGTCGAACAACAACCGAATTCGGGCCTCTCGCCGAGGCCTCGGCCCAGCTGTTGGCGCTTCACCAGCAAAAGCTCGCCCGGCGCGAGGATAAGTTGCGGTGCCGTCTGTGGCGCTTGAACGAGGCCAGGCCATTCTGGCGCGACTAGGCGTATAAAATTTTAGAAGTCGGATGCCGGGCATCTTGCGCGGCCTCGCCTCGCGGGTATCTCAGTCAAGAAATAGCGACGCTGGAGAGTTGTCATTCCGGGATGCCCTTTGGGGCAGGCCCGGAACCCATGAAAACGGCGCTTCGCCGTCATTTCCAAGAGCGGTGTGCTTGGGTTCCGGGTTCACGGGCGGAGCCTGTCCTCGGGCGGGCCACAGGCCCGACCCGGGGGCCCGCGCCCCGGAGTGACATTGCTTCAATTTTCTTCGCACGCCCTGGGGATGAGGCGCACGCGTCTGCGGCGCCGTTGAACCAACGCCCGAGATCTGCGGGGCGAGGCAGCGTCGGGGTTCAGCCCGCCGCGGCCTGGGCTGGGATCGGACAGCTCACCCCGGTGCCGCCGAGACCGCAATAACCGTGCGGATTTTTTGCCAGATATTGCTGGTGATAATCCTCGGCGAAGTAAAATGGGGGAGCGTCGGCGATCTCGGTCGTAATCACCCCGTAACTTGCGTCTCCGAGCCGTTGCTGATAGGCGGCGCGCGAGGCTTCGGCGGCGCGACGCTGTTGAGGTGAGAAGGTATATATCGCCGAGCGGTATTGCGTGCCCCAATCGTTGCCCTGACGCATGCCCTGGGTCGGATCGTGACTTTCCCAGAACAGTTTCAGCAACGCTTCGTAAGTCGTGAGCTTGGGGTCATAGACCACCAGCACTGCCTCCGTGTGGCCTGTCTGCCCGCTGCACACCTCTTCGTAAGTCGGGTTCGGAGTGGCGCCGCCGGCATAACCGACCGCGGTCACCCAGACCCCCGGCGCCTGCCAGAAAACGCGCTCTGCACCCCAAAAGCAGCCGAGGCCAAAGAGCGCCTGTTCCAAGCCGGCAGGGTAGGGACCGGCGAGCGCATGGCCGTTGACAAAATGCCGCTCCGGCACCGGCATCGAATGGTCTCGCCCCGGCAGACAATCCTCGGGGCGGGGAACGACCAATTTGTCACGGCTGAACGGCCACATTTCGCGTCTCCCTTTGCGCAGATTCGCCGGCGTCGGCATGGGTCTCGATGTAAGCAACCCCGTCCCGGCCGCCAAGGCTTTGTCCGTCGGCGGGGCATCAGCGCGGGACGACGCCACCGACTTTGCCGCGCTCGCGGGCCGTGTGTAATCGCGATTTGCGCGGGACCGGACAACATCCGATCATCAGG
>DASXMC010000144.1:0-1803 GCA_036495885.1 Allostellaceae bacterium
GGATCGCGCATCCGCGTTTTTCCCGAAGCCGCCCGCATCCGAGGCGGCTTTCGCATTTCCGGCACTCCCGTGATCCGAATGTCGCCAAGGGTGGAGCGGCCTCCAACCCCGGAGGTGTTGCATGACCCGATTGGCCCCAAATACGCAACCAACAGATGCGCGACGACCCAGATGCGCGACGACCCAGATGCGCGACGACGACGCGCGGAGGATTTGTGAGATGAGCGAGCGATGGTCTCCGGAGAGCTGGCGCGGCCTGCCAATCCGCCAGGTGCCGGGTTATTCCGACGAGACCGCCCTCGCCGAGGTTGAGGAAACCTTGCGGCGGTTTCCGCCGCTGGTCTTTGCCGGCGAGGCGCGGCGGCTCGAACAGCGCCTGGCGGCGGTCGCGGCCGGCAAAGCGTTTTTGCTGCAAGGTGGCGACTGCGCCGAAAGCTTTGCCGAATTCCATCCCAACAACATCCGCGACATGTTCAAAGTGCTGCTGCAAATGGCGGTGGTGCTGACCTTTGGCGCCGGCTGCCCGGTCGTCAAGCTCGGCCGTCTCGCCGGGCAATTCGCCAAGCCGCGTTCGTCCGAGACCGAGACCCGCGACGGCACCACCCTGCCCTCTTATCGCGGCGACATCATCAACAGTCTCGATTTTGACGAGGCCGCGCGCGAGCCCGATCCGCAGCGCATGATCCAGTCCTACAGCCAATCGGCCGCGACCCTCAATCTGCTGCGCGCTTTCGCCCAGGGCGGCTACGCCGATCTGCACCGGGTTCACGCCTGGAACCAGGATTTTGTCGCCGAGCAACCGCAGGGCGAGCGTTATCGCGAGCTCGCCGACCGGCTGACCGAGACGCTCGATTTCATGGAAGCCTGCGGGCTGACCTCGGAGGCCACCCCGCAGATCCGCGAGACCGAATTCTACACCTCGCATGAGGCGCTGTTTTTGTCTTACGAGGAGGCGCTGACCCGGATCGATTCGACGACCGGGGATTGGTACGACTGTTCGGCTCATCTGGTGTGGCTCGGTGACCGCACTCGCCAAGCGGACGGCGCGCATGCCGAGTTTCTCTCCGGCATCAAAAACCCGGTTGGAATGAAATGCGGCCCGACACTTGAGCCCGACGATCTGTTGCGGCTGATCGACCGGCTCAACCCCGGGAATAAGCCGGGGCGGCTGACCCTGATCACGCGCATGGGGGCCGACAAGGTCGAGATCCGGTTGCCACAATTGATCCGCGCGGTGCGCCGCGAAGGACGTGAGGTGGTTTGGTGCACCGACCCGATGCACGGCAACACGATCACCTCGTCCAACGGTTACAAGACCCGCCGCTTTGACTGCATTCTCGACGAGGTTCACAGCGCCTTTGCGATCCATGCCGCCGAGGGCAGCTACGCCGGCGGAGTGCATTTCGAATTGACCGGACAGAACGTCACCGAATGCATCGGCGGCGGCCAGGCGATCAGCGAAGCCTCGCTCGCCGACCGCTACCTGACCCATTGCGATCCGCGGCTCAATGCGAGCCAGGCGCTGGAACTTGCGTTCGAGATCGCCGACGCATTGAAGCGTGCGCGCCAAGGCAACGGCGCTGCGAGCCGCTCCCGGCTTTTTGCGGCGTTGTAAGGAGCCGGGCGATGGCGGACGACGAGCCTTCGCTCGCGGCGCAAACCGACAGCTATTTTCTGAAGTCGAAGGCGATCGTCGAGCGGTTTGGCGACCGCCAAGCCACCTACGCGGTGTTTATGCGCCGCCCGGTAGTGTCCACGCCGCGCCTCGCGATCGATTTTCTCGAGCGCACCGCCGCCCGCCGC
>DASXMC010000145.1:0-2051 GCA_036495885.1 Allostellaceae bacterium
GGGTGACTGCGCGCTTCAGCGCGGCGCAGGCTTTTACAGAGCTCATGCTGGTATCCAGCCGTGGCACATCGAGAACCCTCGGCAAGGCGTCGCGTGTGCCTGCGCGGTTTTCCGATGCCCGGTTATTGATCGTTATTGCACTGGTTCCGGTTGTGATTCTGATCCTGCTCGCCGGCGGAAGGCGAGGTATCGACAAACACCATCCCGCCGGGGTTGCCCAGACCCGTCACAACCGGCGTGAGGACCCCCGTATTCATATCGAGTGTACCGACAAACGGACCGCCATTCGCGGCGGTGTAGATGGCGTTCGGCGCGAAGGCTTCTTTGCTGACCTTGAACACGGTGTTGAGGACCTTGTCCGCGAAGAGGATGAAGCCCTGGGTCGAGGTCGCAAAGGCGCTATCGTCCGCTTGGACCGGCTGCGACCCCGTCGTGCCTTCGAATGAGAGCGGCAACCGATACGCCTGCTGGTTCGGTCCGCCGGGATCCGAGACGACGATCAGCTCCTGGTCGGCCTGACTGTCGAGCACGATGTCGCCGGTGAGGTCGAGCGTCATCGAGTCCGGGTCTTGCAGATTGAGTTGGACGGTTGCGTCTGTCGGTATGTCGATCGCACTCGCGTTTCCGGCCAGCACCGATGTGACCGTCACCGTGCCATTGCCGAGCTGCGCCTTGACGATCGCGGGGCCGGTATTGGGATTCTTGGACGGGTTCGAAGCGCTAATGAAGACTTGGCAATCCCGGAATACGAGGTCGTCGTAGCCGCCGCCATGCGGGGTCGGGCTCGCAAAGGCGAAGTATCGCTGCTGGCGGGTCTTGGGATCGATGATTACGAGCCGCGGATTTGCGTCTTCGTTCTGCAGTGCCCACAGGAGATTGGTGGCGGGGTCGACCTTCAAGCCGTCGTTATGGCCGAGCACCTGATAGGTGTACTCGATGTTCCCCGACATGTCGTATTGGACGATCTGGCTCTTCAAACCGTCCGATCCGTCGGCCGCGTGGCCGTCGCCATATCCTATAAAGACCTCATCACCCAGCACGGCGATCGAATCGGGTGCGCTGAGACCCGCAGGAGGCGTCGCGAAGGTGCTCAGCGTGTATGGCGGGGTTGCGGTCGGGTTCGCTCCAAAGGCGGAACCGGAGATCAACCCTATTGGCGTCGCGAGCGCAAGCGCGCTCCAGACTGATCGTCTCATGCCTTCCTCTCTTTTCAATGAAATACCAGGGTCGGGACGCCACCCTGGCGTTCCACGCCTACATCGCCGTTACCGTTGAATTAACTTTTTGTGTCCGTGACCGATCGGAGCTGGTGTTTCTGGGTTTCGTGTGCTGCAGCGAGTGCCGCATCGCGGTCTTGACCAGAACGAAACGTGAATACATATAAACGATTTTGCCCTTGAAGCGCTTCGCCTCGGAGCCCGCCGATGCCGGAAATGGTTGCCGACCCACCCGATTTGCCCTGTTATTTGCTGTTTCCCGGAGACGGAATCGAAGAATCTCAACGACTTGCTCCTGATCCCTTGTTGTCTCCCGCGCGCGACGCGCGCGGGCGCTTCGCCGAGGGAAGTTCCGGCAACCCGCGCGGGCGGCCGCGCGGCATTCCCAATCCCGGGCGCCGCATGCCCGATCTTGTCGCCCGGCCGCTGACGGCGCGGGCGATGGCGGAGCTGCTCGACCGCAAGCCGCATCTGCTGATGCCCCTCGCCGGGCAACTCTTGCCGCCGCCGGCCCCCGCTATCGACCCCGCCGAGCGTCTCGGGATCGAGCTGTCGTCGTTACGCACCACCGAGGATCTTCGGCAGGCGTTGTCCACCGTCTTGGCGGCGGTATCGCAGGGCGAGATCGCGCCTGCCGAAGCCGCACGCATAGCCCGGCGGGGGCGTGCGCGGCTGCGCTCGGCTCGGCGGCATGCACGATTGGAGCGCCGGCTGATGCCTGAAACGGATCGGCTCCGTTGACGGCTGGGGCCAACTCTCATTAGACCCTGCTCCACTCCAGGAAGGGTGGACGATATGAGCGCAGCGGAAATGCCGGAAGATATGCCGGGCAAT
>DASXMC010000146.1:0-2125 GCA_036495885.1 Allostellaceae bacterium
CAGCGGCGCCTGCGCACGGAGAGCGTCGTCAACCCGGATCACGGCAGGGAGCACATCGTAATCGACGGTCACCAACTCGGCTGTGTCGCGCGCCTGCGCCTCGCTCTCTGCGATGACGACCGCAACCCGCTCGCCGACATAACGCACACGGCCCTGTGCCAGAGGCGGGCGCTTGGTGCGGATACCCGTGGGCCCGCCCATGTCCTCGGGCATCGCCTCGGGATCGAGCGTGCCGAGACCCTCGGCCGCCCAATCCTCGCCGGTCAGCACGGCCAAAACGCCGGGCGACTGCTCGGCCGCGGATTTGTCGATCGTGCGGATCTGCGCGTGCGCGTGCGGCGAATACAAAAAGACTGCGTGCGCCTGGCGGACGAGATCGATATCCGCGACATAACGCCCACGCCCGGTCAGAAACCGCACGTCCTCCTTGCGGGTGACCGGCTGTCCGATGCCAAAGCGCATGACCCTCTCCTGCCCGTAGTCGCAGCAAAGCTATATGGGGAGCTGGCGAGACTGCGGAACAGACGGGTTGAGTGCTAGGCCGCCGCCAGCTCGATTATCGTCACGGCTAGGGCCTGGGCACGGGGGACGAGGGTGTCGATGCGGCACCATTCGTCATCAGTGTGGGCGTTGCCGCCGACGGGGCCGGTCCCGCACAGGGTCGGCGTGCCGAGGGCGGCGGTAAAACCGCTGTCGGCCGAACCGCCGGTGGCCTCGCCGCCCACTCCCGCGATGCCGAGCCCGGCCGCCGAGCGGGCGTAGAGATCGAGAAGTTCGCGGCTCGCCTGGTCCTGCTCGAGCGGCAGGAAACTGCCTTCGCGCAGGATGCGGCTTTCGCTGCCCGGCAATTCGCAGCAATTGCAGATCTCGCGCACCTCGCCGAGGATCTTTTCCATGATGTTGAGGGTCGGGAAGCGCACATCGATCCCGGCGGTGGCGCGCGGCGCCACGGTGTTCACCGATTGGCCGCCCTGGATCAACCCGACATTGACCGTCGTGCCGAGATCGTAATCGGTCAATTTGTGCAGGCGCTGGACCTTGCGCGCCATCGCCTCGATCGCACTCACACCCTGAGCGTGTGCCGCACCCGAATGCGCTGCACGCCCGGTCACCTCCAATTCGATAAAAGCCGCCCCCTTGCGCCGCGATACGAGATTGCCCGAGGGGCGGCCGGGCTCGGCGTTGAACACCGCCCGCGCGTTCTTGGCTTCGGCCTCGATGACCGGGCGCGAGGAGGGTGAGGCAATCTCCTCGTCGGCGGTGTAAAGCCCGGTCAGCGGGCGGGCTACGCCGAACCGCTTGAGTGCGGCCAGCACAAAGCTGTTCATGACCAGACCCGCCTTCATATCGGTAACCCCAGGGCCAAACGCCTGGTTGCCGTCGATACGAAACGGGCGCTGCGCCACAGTACCTTCGGGAAAGACGGTGTCGCAATGTCCCATCAGCACGATCGGCCGATCGCCCTCGCCGGGCAGACGTGCGGCCATGCAGCCGCCAAAGCGCTCGTTCGGGATCAGCTCGCAGGTAATGCCGGCGGCTTCGAGCCAGGCCCGCAACCGCTCTTCGACCGCATCGACACCCCGTTTGTTGTAGCTGCCGGAATCGATGGCGACGAGTTCGGCCAGCAAGGTCACCATTGCTTCGTGTTGACGGCCGAGATGCTCGATCAGGGCGGTCCTGGCCTCGACGCTCATCGGGGGTTCTCCAATCCGGAATAACGAGGGTGTCATAGTTCTGCCGCACGCGGCTGCGAGACGAAACTAATTTATTCTTTTATGTGGCGAACGAATGTCGATGCGGCGCGATTAGCGCCATTGACCGTTAATCCTCGGGAAGAAGCCGAACCGCCCGGCGCCACAGTCGAGAGGTTATTGGCGGGGTTGCATGGCAAAGTTTTTATCGGTGATTCCATCCTGGGTTTTGGGCGCGATCATCATGATCGTGCCGGCGCTGGTGGCGCTGGCGGTATATCGCTGGCTCACCCGCTGGCTGATCCGGCTGGCGGGACGGAAGAGCCCGTTTCTGCAGCGTTTGTTGCAGCGCGGCCAAGGCCCGGCGAGCATCTTTGTCGTCATCTTTGCTCTCGGCGCGGCGTTGCCGGCAGCCCGTTTCTCGTTCCCGGTGT
>DASXMC010000147.1:0-7138 GCA_036495885.1 Allostellaceae bacterium
GTGTTGAGACGCAGTACCGATCGGCGCCGCGGCTGACGGGCCGGTCAATCGGCCTAGCCAGTTGAGCTCGCGCGGCTTGGCGCCTCCTGCTCACCGACGGGTCGCCGCGGTCTCGATTTCTTGGGGACATAGATGATCGTCCGCATCGATCCCGGTCTGAGCGGCGCACTCGCCTTTCTCTAAGAACGCGATGTCGTTTGTCGATGTCGAGAAGCCCGGACTGGGAGCGCCCGGAATCCATCTCCGTCTATGCCGGTATATTGGCTATTTGTTGGACACGAGGGCCTCATATATGCCGTATGTCTTTGATTTAGTTGGGCGTCCCCAAGGGGATTCGAACCCCTGTTACCGCCGTGAAAGGGCGATTGCCGGTCCGAAATACCCTGGTGAGATGGTGCGCTTAACCGTAGCCAGAAAGGCGGCTCGGGCTTAGGGCTGGTTTACCCGTCCCGCGCCAGAATGTGCGCCATGCCGGACGAATATCCGCTGACGCTACGCCAAGCCGATCAGGCTCGCGTCGACTTCGCGGCAATCGAGGACGATCGACTTCATTAAGGACCAGCTCGCGCGTCTCCCGACGCCCAGGGAAATCGGGCGCTTTGATCACGGCGACGGTCGTCGTTCTCAAGATCGAAGCGCATGCCCGGCCCGTGAAGCCGGGTGCGGCGGGATACCGCAGACCGTCTACGGGAGCAGCGTGATGCGAGGCGGCGGGGTGGGCAGTGTGATCTGGTTATTTATCGCTTATTTCCAGAGTTGCTTATTTGGCCAATGTTGTTCTAAACCCTTGAGAAATTGGCGCGCCCGAGAGGAGTCGAACCCCTAACCCCCAGATCCGTAGTCTGGTGCTCTATCCAATTGAGCTACGGGCGCACACGCCAGGGCCTATCGCCAGCCTGGGCCAGGACAACTAACCCAGCGACAAGAAAAAATGCAAGCCCGATCCGCCGGCCCGGCCGCTGTGGGAGGACTCCCTCGAATTACCGGTCCGAGGCACATTAGCCTCCGACAATCCGCAGCCTCCGACAATCCGCCGGGTGCGCGGCCCAAAAACGGAGGCCGATGGCCCAGGGCATGATGGAACCCGACATTGCCACAACAACGGAGGCCGCAGCAACCGAGCCGGTGGCCGATGATCCGGCGAGCCGGCCCTGCGTCAGCCTGCTGCCGGCTCGGCATAAACGCCTCGAGACCGGCCATCCGTGGATCTATTCGAACGAAGTGCGGATGGACGAGGCGGCGCGCGCGCAGGCCCCCGGCACGCTCGTCACCTTGCGTCGCGCCGATGCCACGGCTTTCGGGGTTGCCATGTTCAATCCCCACAGTCTGATCGCGGCGCGCCTGCTCGACCGCGATCCCGAACGGGTGATCGGCAGGCGCTTTTTCGCCCGCCGGATCGAACGGGCGCTGCGATTGCGCGAACAGCTCTTCAAGGAGCCGTTCTATCGCCTCATTCATGCCGAAGCCGACGGGCTCCCCGGCCTTGTCGTCGACCGCTTTGACGATATCCTGGTCGTCCAGTCGAATGCCGCGGGAATGGCGCGAGCCGAGCCGCTGATCCTCGAGAGTTTGGGCACTGTTCTCAAACCGCGGGCGATCGTGCTGCGCAACGAAAGCCCGGCGCGCGCCCAGGAAGGTTTGCTGCCCGAAATTCGATTGGCTGCGGGCGCGCTCGGGAGCCGCCCCCTGCTGCGCGAAAATGGCGCCCTGTTCCCGTTCGACCCGCTTGCCGGCCAGAAGACCGGATGGTTTTTCGACCAGCGCCGAAATCGGGCGTTTGTCGCAGCACTTGCCAAGACCGGGGCGCGCGTCCTCGACCTTTATTGTTATACGGGCGGGTTTGCGGTCCAGGCGGCGCGCGCCGGGGCGGGAGCGGTTGTCGGTATCGATCGCTCCGAGGCGGCGCTGGCCCTCGCGCGCGAGGCTGCGGTAATGAACGAGGTCGATGACCGCTGTATCTTCCGCCGCGGCGAAGCCTTTGCCGAAGCCGAACGGCTTGCCGCTGAGGACGAACGCTTCGAGATTGTCATCGCCGACCCGCCGGCTTTTGCGAAATCACGCAAGGAAGTGCCCGCGGCCTTGCGCGGATATCGCAAGCTCGCCCGGCTGGCTGCCGGTTTGACCGCGCGAAGCGGGTTCCTGTTTTTGGCTTCGTGCTCTTACAATATCGGCGCGAGCGAATTCGCCGACGCGGTGCGGCGGGGCCTCGCCGATGCCGGGCGGGAGGGGCGCCTTATCCGCACAGCGGGTGCGGGACCCGACCATCCGGTCCATCCGGCCTTGCCCGAGACTGCTTACCTGAAATCGGCCACGCTTTCCCTCGATTGATCGGGGGCTTGGCGGATCGGGATTGCGCTGGGGACAGTGCAGTGGCCGGCGGGATCCGGCAGCGTGATGCGAAAGGTGGTCCCTGCGCCGGTGCTACCGACCAGCACCAGTTCGCCGCCATGAGCTCTGATCAGCTCGCGGGCGATTGCCAAGCCGAGCCCGGTGCCGCCGGGGCGCGCCGAGCCAAAAAACGGCCGAAATAGGTTCTCTCGCGCTTTCGGCGGCAGCCCGGGACCGTCATCGACAATATCGATTGCTATCGCACTGCGCTCCCGCACTGCCGAGATGCGAATCCGGGGCGCCCCGGCCTCACGCGCGTTTCGGCCCAGATTGGTCAAGACCCGATAGATTTGGTCGCGATCGGCCGCAATCTCGAGCTCCGCAGGTGCGGCGATATCGACGACGAACTCTTCGGACGCCTCAAGTCCGTCACCGACTTCGGCGATCAGCGGCAACAGGCGAAACCGGCTTCGGGTCAAGGGCGCTGCTCCCTCGCGCGAGAAATCGAGGGTGCGGGTGCATAGCGCCACGGCGCGGTCGATTGCATCGACAAGCCGCGGCAGGGTTCGACGCACCTCGGGTGCGGCACTCGCGGTCAGCCCGTCGGTAACGATGCGCGCGGTAGCCAGAATGTTGCGCAGATCGTGGTTGATCTTGGTCACTGCTGTCCCGAGTGCGGCCAACCGAGCGCGCTGAGCGAGCGCCTGGCGGACGGTTTGCTGCATCATTGCGAGCTCGCGCTCCGCGACCCCGATTTCATCGCGGCGACGGGTTGCCGCAATCATCCGGGCGGCGTCCTCGGGGTCCTCCCGGAACGACATCATGCTGGCGGTGATCCGCCGCATCGGCCGCACCAAGAGCCACTGCAGGCTCAGATAGACGAGGGTGGCGGTGATCAGCGACAGCACGATCGAGAGCTCGAGGACGCGGATCCCGAAATCCCACATCTCGCGGCGCAGCGGCGCCTCGTCGAGCAGAACCCCGACGGTCTCGCCATTGCCCGCCGGCGACGGCCCGAGCACCCGCAGGATGCGGTTGTCGTTTCGCCATAATGTCATCACCGACCCGCGAATGGCGCCCCACATACTCGGATGGGTCAAGTTGATCGTAATGTCCGGCTTTGGCGGCACTCGACGGTCGAGCATCAGCACCTCACCGCCGGAACGGTGAACGCCGACGCCGTGGGCACCGACCCGGGCCAGCAATTTATCGACCAGCGCGCGGTCTAGGCGGCCGGTCGGGCTCGCCTCCAACGCCAACGTCGCCAATTCGCCGGCGGCCAGATGATCGTCGAAATAGGTCATGCGGAAGCGCGCGACGGAAGGCACAAAGATCAGCACTTCGCCGAGCATCACGAAGAAGATTGTCAGCACCAGCAGCCGAGCCGACAGGCTTTTCAACAGCACCGCAGGATCCGCGTCAGCCGAAATGCGCCAGAAAGCGCACCATCTGACGGGTGTGCGGCGAAAACAAGCGCGAAGTGTAGAAATTGCCGGCGGCGCGCTTCCCGGCTTCGCCACGCGTCGGATAAGGAACGACCAGATTCGCGAAGGCGCTGATTTTTAGCTTCTGCGCGATCGCCAAAACCCAGGGCAGGATCAGCTCACCAGCCCCGGTGGCGAGGATCGCGGCACCGAGAATGCGCCCGTCACGCCGGGTGACGACTTTGACGAGCCCGGCCGTGTCGCGCTCGGTGTGGGCGCGGTCGTTCTCGGCAAACGGCCAGCGCATTATCCGGACCCGGTCGCCGAAACGCTGCCGCGCTGCCGTCTCGTCGATCCCCGCCTGAGCCAATTCGGGATCGGTATAAGTCACCCATGAGAGCGCCCGGTAGTCGACCTTTGCCGGCAGCCGGAACAGCGCGTTTCGGATCACGATACCGGCATGGTGGGATGCAACATGGGTGAATTGTGGCCCGCCGGCGACATCGCCGATCGCAAACGCGCGACGGTTGGTCGTGCGCAGTCGGTCGTCGACGATGATGCCCTTGTCGTTAGCCGAGATCCCGGCGGCGGCGAGATCCAGCGCCTCGATGCTGGGTCTGCGCCCGGCAGCTATCAACAGATGTGAACCGGTAATTCGTTCGCCGTCTTTGAGACAGACAGCAAATCCCGGCGCAGCAGCGCCCGCGGAAGCGATTGCCACCCGCGGACGCAGCACGACATCCTCGCCCGCCAGCTGCCGGCTGAGCAGACCGACCAATTCTGGATCGTCGCGCGGCAACAGCGGGCCTTGGTCGAGCACCGTCACCCGCGCGCCGAGCCGGCGGTGCGCCTGGGCCATCTCGATGCCGACTGCCCCGCCGCCGATCACGATCAGATGCTCCGGCAGGGCGCGATTGTGGAATACCGTCTCGTTCGTCAGATAGGGCAACCCTTCGAGCCCGGGGATGCGTGGCACCGCGGGATGCGAGCCGGTGGCGATCACAAATCGCCGAGGTCGGATCTCGGCGTCGCCGACGTGCAATGTGCGCGGGCTGGTAAAGCGTCCTGTTCCCGGCAACACGGTGACACCGAGGCCGCGGAAGCGTTCGACCGAGTCGTTCGGCGCCAACCGGTCGATAACCCTCTCGATGCTCTCGGCAACCGCGGCAAAATCGATCCGCGGCGGTTGACAGCAGATCCCGAAAGCCGCCGCGTGCCGCCACGACTGTGCCAGGCGGGCGGCGGCAATCATCGACTTCGACGGCACACAACCGGAATTGAGACAGTCGCCGCCCATCGCACCCTGCTCGACCAGCACGATGGCGGCGCCGAGTTGGGCCGCGGCGGCGGCCACCGCCAATCCACCAGCGCCGGCGCCGATAACGCAAAGATCGGGGGTCAGCGCCTTGGTCATCGCCGGCCTTGTTGCTATCGCCGCTTGTACCAGACCGGGAGCAGCGCCAAGACCGCCAGCCCCAGGATCGGTCCAAGCACGCTCGGATGAAACAGGATGTTCGGATCGGGCTGTTCAACCACTTTGCCAAGCCCGCTGCCGATGCTGGCGTAGACAAAGGTTCCAGGCATTATGCCGATGACAGTCGCCAGCAAAAACGTCGGCAACCCCACTCCGGCCAGCGCCGGAACGAGATTAACGAGCCAGAACGGGAACAGCGGCACGAGGCGCAACACCAGAAGGTAGTTGAAAGCGTTGGCGCCGAAGCCGTCCTTGAGTTTTGCAAGGGAAGGCCCGGCGCGCTCGGCCAAACCGCCGAGGCCGGCGCGCGCCGCAAGAAAGATGCAAGCAGCGCCAATCGTCGCTCCCAGTACCGCGCAACCACCACCGAGCCAGGTACCAAACAAAAAACCCCCGACAACGGTCAGGATCGCCCCGCCGGGGATCGATAGCGCGACGACCGCAGCGTAGATTAGAACAAAGCAGATCGCAGAACCGGCACCCCAACGGGCCACCAAGTCGCGTAGCTGGGCGCGGTGTTCAGCCAAGGCGGACAGGGTCAGATACCGGTGTCCGCCAATCGCGACAAAGGTGATGCCGGCGAGTACAAGGATGCCGAGCGGCACCAACCGCCGCACGGAGATCGGATGCGCTGTCGTCGCCTCGGGCATCAAGTTGTCCGCTTCGCCCAAACAAAGAGCGAGGCTAGCACTGCACGCCCGATCTGGCGCTCACCTTAGCGTGAGGTTGCGGCACAAGGTTGGGAGCGCACCGGCGCACTGCCGCCAACCCGGCAGCAATCATAGTTAATCACAGCGATATCTATTGCAACTTTAGAGGATATGATGCACTTTTCTCCTGCATCGTCGTGTCTCCCTGGTATTTCGTCGAAAACGATGCGGATTGGTCCTGCCTTTTCCTCCGGGGCGGGTGAATGGAAACCCCGGTTCGCAATGACCGGGGTTTATGTTGATGTTTTTCTTTTTATATCAGACGCTTACCGTACATTATGGTCATTTGCTACCGATTTTGCTACCGCGAAACGCCTTGTCGAGCCGGGCAGCCGCGTCCTCCTGCATGCTTGTGACGACGTGCGAATAGGTGTCGAGCGTGATCCCGATCTTCGAATGCCCAAGCCGCTCCTGCACGACTTTGGCGTGAACACCCTCGACCAGCAGCTGGGTCGCGTGGCTGTGCCTCAGGTCGTGATATCGCACATAGGGCAGGTTCGGATCTTTGAGGCCGCGGTACACACGCCGGTATTCCCGCCCGACGGCATGCCCGTTCATAGCGGCGATAGGGTCTAGGGTGCCGTCCCGATTGAAGGGGTCGAGACGTCGGCAAAGAAGCGTGTTCTCATCCTGCCGAATTCCGAGCGCGAGCAATTCCTCAGCCTGCTCTAGTTTGTGTCGACGCAACTCGGCGACGGCAAATGCCGGCAAGATAACGGGGCGAGTGCGTTCGGTCTTGGGTGCCTTGAACCGCAATATCCCGCCTTTCGTTTCCTCGAGGCTGCGCATGATCGCTACAGCGCCGCGATCGAGGTCGACATCACGCCAGCGAAGCGCCAAAACCTCGCCTCGCCTCGCGCCGGTCGCCAGGGCAATGAGCACTGGCCAGTAAACGCGGTATCGCCCGATTGCGGTAAGAAGTCGGCTCGCCTGTTCGGCCGTTAATGTGTCGAGCTCCCTTTTATCAACTCGCGGCAGCCTACGACTAAGCGCGGCGGCAGGGTTACGGGCCAAGAGCTGTTGCTCGACGGCGCGGTTTAGAGCGGTGGCGAGAACCCGGTGAAGGTGCCGCCGCGTTTGGGGCGATAAACCTCCAGGCCTTCCGTCTCGGCGGCCACCGGTTGCCCACCCCGCGTAAGCCGCTGCGATGTGCGTTGGCGTCAATTTGGTGAGAGGTAAGGCACCGAGCGCCGGCGTCAGAT
>DASXMC010000148.1:0-2450 GCA_036495885.1 Allostellaceae bacterium
CTCTCCACACCCTCGAGCCCGTCAAAGCCGGGGCTCTTCGGATAGAGCCGGCCCAGCATGCAGTCAAACGACCGGTTCTCCAGCATCAGCACGACGACATGCCGGATTTCCATGCTGGCCTCTCAATTGTCGCGAGTAACCACTATGCCTGGGTTTGGCGTTAACCTTCCGGGAAGGGCTTCCGGCCACTCATTCGGGATTGGACTTTCGCGCTCTATCCGTCACTGCCATCCCGACGAAACTCGGGATCTACGGCGGCGGTGGGTACCGGCTTCCGCCGGTAAGGCGGAAGAGGAAGCGCCAACCCGATCGCAGGAACTCCTGGGCGGAATCTGGGCCGGCGCGCTCAGTGGTGAAACAGATTGAGCGCCGAACCCTTGCGGAACCACTCGAGCTGGGAGGCGCTGAAGGTGTGATTGAGCTTTAACGTCTCGGTGGTGCCGTCGGCGTGCTTGATACGGCATTCGACCGGCTGGCCGGGCGCCATTTCTTCGAGCCCGACGAGGCTCAGCCGATCGTCGGCACGAATGCGGTCGTAATCGGCCCGATCCTGAAACGTCAGCGCTAAGAGGCCCTGCTTTTTGAGGTTCGACTCGTGGATGCGCGCGAAACTGCGCGCGATTACCGCGCAACCGCCCAAGAGGCGGGGCGACAAGGCGGCATGCTCACGGCTCGACCCCTCGCCGTAATTGTCATCGCCGACCGCCACCCATTTGACCCCGTGCGCCTTATAGTCGCGCGCGATCTTGGAGATCATGACCCCCTTTTCGCCGCTGAGCACGTCGATACCGGTGCCGGCCTCGCCGGTAAAGGCGTTGGTGGCGCCCATGAACATGTTGTCGGAAAACTTGTCGAGATGGCCGCGATAGCGCAGCCACGGACCGGCCGGCGAGATGTGGTCGGTCGTCGTCTTCCCCTGGGTTTTGATCAGCACCGGACAATCGACAAAGTCCCTGTGGTCCCAGGCCGCCCACGGCTCCATGATTTGCAGCCGCTCGCTGTTCGGGGCGACGTCCAGCCTGACGGCACTGCCGTCTGCAGGCGGCGCGACGTAGGTCGCGTGGCCGGCATCGAAACCATGCGCCGGCACTTCTGGAGCCGCTTTTGGCGGATCGAGCCGAAACCGCCGGCCCTGCGCGTCGGTCAGCTGGTCGGTCAACGGATTGAAGGACAGCCGCCCGGCCAAAGCCATCGCGGTCACGATCTCGGGGCTGCCGATGAAATTCATCGTCGTCGGCTGGCCGTCGTTGCGGCGCGGGAAGTTGCGGTTGTACGAGGTGACGATCGTGTTCGGGACCGCCCCTTCCGACGCCGCGCGCCGCCATTGGCCGATGCAAGGTCCGCAGGCGTTGGCGAGCACGGTGCCGCTGATGTCTTTCAGCGACTGCATCTGGCCGTCGCGTTCTATCGTCGCGCGGACCGCCTCCGATCCGGGCGTCACCAGAAACGGGACGCCGGCTTTGAGGCCATGCGACTTGGCTTGCTCGGCGACATCGGCGGCACGGCTCATATCCTCGTAGGAGGAATTGGTGCAGCTGCCGATCAGTGCGGTCGAAATCCGGTCGATAAACCCGTTGTTCTGGTCGGCGACTTCGGCGGCGAGCTTGGAGATCGGCCGCGCCCGGTCGGGGGAATGCGGACCGACGATATAGGGTTCGAGCTTTGAGAGATCGAGCTCGACAACCCGGTCGTAATACTTCGCCGGATCGGCTTCGACTTCCTTGTCCGGCTCGAGCAGATGCTGGTTCTTCTGGAACAGCGGAACCAGATCCGGTTTGCCCGTCGCGCGCAGATAGCGGGCCATATGCTCGTCCGCGGGGAAGATCGAGGTGGTGGCGCCGAGCTCGGCCCCCATGTTGGTGATCGTCGCCTTGCCGGTGGCGCTGATCGTGCGCGCGCCCGGCCCGATATATTCAACGATCGCGTTGGTGCCGCCGGATACGGTCAAGGCGCCGGCGACATAGAGGATCACGTCTTTGGGGGCGGTCCATCCGCCGAGCTCGCCTGTCAGATAAACCGCGATGTGGCGCGGATAGAGCACCTCCCACGGCAGCCCAGCGATGACCTCGACCGCATCGGCGCCGCCGACCCCGACCGCACAGGCGCCGAGCCCGCCGGCATTGGGCGTGTGCGAGTCGGTGCCGATGATCAGCTCGCCCGGGAATGCATAATTCTCCAGTACTACCTGGTGAATAATGCCGGCTCCCGGTCCCCAAAACCCGAGCCCGTACTTGGCCGCGGCCGATCGCAGGAAATCGTAGACTTCCTTGTTTTCGGCCAGTGATTCTCGCAGATCCTCGCCGCCCTCGACCCGCGCCTGGATCAAATGATCGCAATGGATGGTGGCCGGAACGGCAACCTTGTCGCGCCGGGTCTGCATGAATTGCAGCAAGCCGGTTTGGCCCAGCACGTCCTGGAAGACGACCCGGTCGGGGCGCAGCATCAGATAG